>JBDHDN010000652.1:0-2263 GCA_039591485.1 Gemmatimonadota bacterium | reverse complement strand
TCGAACGCCGCCTGGGGGTTCTCGAAGACGTGCAGCACCCGGATGCGCGCGCCAGTCTTCTTCGCCAGCTCGATCGCCGTCTGCAACGCGCGATCCGAATGGGGTGAGAAGTCGTGGGGAACGAGTAGCTGATTGAATTGGCTCACGACGGGCAGAATAGCCCAATCCGGGTGGCAGCCTCCTCGTCCTCGAACTGCGCAGAAGCCGCTACTTCCCCGGCACGACCGGTGGGAAATCACCTGACAGCGTCACGCTATGGGTTCCGGGCAGGACACGAATCACCAGGGCGCGATCGTCGGGTAGACCTTGCAGCCGCGAGGGTGCCGCGCACGGAAGCTGCGGACACTGCTGATCCTGCTTGATCCGTCTGTGCCGAGTCGTGTCCCGGGAAGGGACTCCGCATGACTTCTACGGGGCGCATTGCCCCAGCACTTTGGAACGGCGCTTAGGCGGGCTGGGGTTCCACGCCTCAGCACGCTTCCCCATGGGCTGCTCGCGCGCTCACAGCGGCCCCCGCACTGCGGCACCTGAATTGCAGCCGAACTGTAAAGCAGGGAGGCGTTCATGAAGATTCATCGCTGCCGTTGGGAATCGCTCGCCATCACGCTCGGCCTGGCAGGCGGGCTCTTTGGAGCCTGCCTGCCCGCAGCAGCCGCGGAGGTGACCCTCACACCCATCGCAGACACCACCATCGCCGACGGCGTAGACCCCGGGTCCGGAGAAGACTTCACCGACAACAGCTCCGGCGCCTGCGACAACCTCTTCGCCGGCAACACGAACGACGATTTCGCACGTCGCGCGCTGATCGAGTTCGATGTCGCGGGCAACGTGCCCGCCGGGTCGACGATCAACAGCGTAACGCTCACCGTTGTCGTGAACCGCTCGGGCGACAACCAGGCTGCCAGCATGACGATCGCGCCCCTGACACGGGTCTTTGGGGGAGCGTGAGCTGGACCACGCCCGGCGGCGACTTCGGCCCGACGAGCGCTTCCGCCATCGTCGGAAGTGACAACGGCAGCATCGGGATCTGGAGCAGCGCGATCATGGTGGGTGAAGTGCAGAGCTGGCTCGACAGCCCCGCTTCGAACTTCGGCTGGATCGTCATCGGCGACGAGGGTCGAGGCTCCACGGCACGCCGCTTCGCCAGCCGCGAAGGCGCCCTGCCCCCCACCCTGCAGATCGATTTCGACCCACCTCCCGGATCCGTCGCCTGCTGCTTCACGGAAGGTGTTTGCAGCGTGGAGCTCTCGACACTCGCGTGCACGGACGCCGGTGGAGATCCAGCCAACCCTGCGACCGACACCTGCGAGCCGAATCCCTGCCCCCAGCCCCTTGGCGCTTGCTGCAACCTCGACGAGAGCTGCTCGGACGCGCTGGACCGCCTGGTCTGCGAGAGCGCCGGTGGCACCTTTCAGGGCGAGAGCAGCAGCTGCAACCAGGGCAATGTCGATTGCGGACTGACACCCTTCGTCGACGCACTTCCCATTCCGCCCCCCCTCGCGCCGACCGGCACCCGGGCCGACGGGGCCCTCCAGTACACGGTCGAGGCGGTGGCGGCGAGCCAGCAGCTCCACAGCGAGCTGCCGCCCACGGATCTCTGGACCTACAACGGCGCCTACCCGAGCTTCACCATCGAGGCGACGGTGGGCGACCCCATCGAGGTCACCTACATCAACAACCTCCCCACTGCGCGGGGCCAGAGGGGCAGTCACCTGCTCGACGTCGACCAGTGCGCGCACGGCCCGAACTACTACGGAGACTCGGCCCGCATTTCGACGCACGTGCACGGTGCCCATGTTCCGGCCCGCTTCGATGGGCAGCCCGAGCTGACGATCCTGCCCGGCGAGACCGACGTCTACGAGTACCCGAACAACCAGGACGCCGCGACGATGTGGTACCACGACCACGCGCTCGGGATCACGCGCCTCAACGTCTACTCGGGCATGGCAGGCTTCTACCTGCTGCGAGACGCGCTCGAAGCCGGTCTCGGACTGCCGAGCGGCGAGTTCGAGGTCCCGATCGTGATCCAGGACCGCGAGTTCAACCCGGACGGCTCGCTCTTCTACAATCCGACACTCCAGGATGCCTTCAAGGGCGACCGCATCGTGGTGAACGGGAAGGTCTGGCCCTTCCTGCGGGTAGCGCAGGGCAAGTACCGCCTGCGACTGCTGAACGGCTCCCAGTCGCGCGAGTACAGCCTGCGGCTCGAGAACCTGGCCGACCCCGCTCGGGTCATTCCCTTCAACTTGATCGGGACCGATCT
>JBDHDN010000651.1:0-2187 GCA_039591485.1 Gemmatimonadota bacterium | reverse complement strand
TGGCGTCTCCTGGGACCTGCGGCTCTCTGCCTGGCGGTAGTGGCGGCGTCCTTCGCTGGGGAGCTGTCTCGCCGTGGCCGAACCTGGACATGGGGGGCGGTCCTGATGCTGGTCCTCGCCAATGCCTCGCACGCGCAGCCCGAGCGCTACGTCGACGTCTATGCATCCGAGTGGACGCCCGACCAGATCGCTCGGCGCAATGTCTCGGCCACGACAAGCCGCGAGTTCGAGCCGCGCTGGGCTGATTCGCCCGCGACGTGGACGCCGCGGAACGTGCACGTGATCGACGGCCGCGCGCAGATCGTCGGCTTGGAGACGACCCCTCAGGTATGGACACTCGACGTGCACGCCACGGAGCCGTCCCTGCTCGAGGCGACGCTTCTCTACTTCCCCGGCTGGACCGTGTCCGGTCCGCACGGCCCCATTGCCGTCGAGGCCGCCGAGGGAACGGGCCTGATCCGCTTCCGCGTCTCCGCTGGGGAGCAGCGACTACGTCTGAGCTTCGAGCGCACTCCACCTACCCGCCTGGGTACTGCCCTGAGCATCGTGACGCTGGTTCTCGGCCTTGGATTGCTGCTAGGGATTGGCCGAACCAAGCGACTGCAGAGGCGGACGCGGTCAGCCGCGGGCGAGATCTAGCGCCTCGCTCCCGTCGTCAACCTCAGGGTGCCTCTTCGCAGTCAGCAGGAGGACCCCGAGCAGCATGGAGACGACCCACGGTAGAGCCGTGACGACCGCGGCGTCCCATCCCACCTGCGTCACGATCCGGTAGAGCCAGAAGTCGATGCCGTATCCGCTCAGCAGTGCATCGAGATGCGAATTGAGCTGGCCCATCGAGGGAGTGAACAGATAGGCGGGTTCCTCATACCCGTACCGATGCAGCACGAACGAGATGTGAACGCTCAGTCCGAGCACTTGAACCAGGAACCCACCAAGCAGGGCCGTTCCGACGAAGGCAGCCAGCCAGGGAGACCGCCCTTGGCGGAGGCGTTCGAAAACCAGCGGGAGCGGCAGCAGGAGCACGGGCACGAGTGGGAGCAAGTACCGATTTCCGTATCCCCAGCCACCCTCCCAGGAGTGATAGAGCGAGTAGAAGCAGAGCATCGTTGCCGAGACCGACAGAACGACCAGGGACTCTCGGTTGTGGCGATCGTGAAACCGCGCGAACACCGGAAGCACGAGCAGCAGCGCGGGACTGAAGATGAAGATGCCCCTGCCTACGCTGAAGAGGTGGCCGTATATCGCAGTCAACGGTGCGGTGTTGGCATTGATGATCTGTGCATAGCCGAAGTCGAGCAGGGTGCCGATCGGATGGCCAGGCCAGCGTAGAGCGCGAGGACCGGTACAACGAGGACAGAGGACGGCCGGGTCTGAATCATCACTCCCGACAGGAGCCCGGCGAGCGCGAGCCAGTAGGGCGCTCTGCGATCACGGGCACGCACCAGCGCCCCGAAAGAGCCAAGGAGCAGAAGGGCTACCAGGCTGTGCGTAAGGAAGTTCTTGGAGTACGTGAAGAGCAGCGTCGTGCAGCCAAGCGCTCCGGTCGCCAGCAGCGCGTCCGCAGAGCGGTATCCGAGAAGTCGCTGGATGCAGAGGTACACGACCAGCAGGCTTGCGGTGACGAACGCGTTGAAGAAGCAGACCGCAAAGATGTGGATGTCACCGCCCCAGAGAACAGCTCCCGGATCGCCTAGCTCCTCTCCTGCCAGCGCGGCCTTCCATGTGTCGGGGAGCGTCCGATCCAGCAGCTCGCCGGCGCCGTAGAACGGGATCGCGAGCACCGAGATCGCAGGTCCCAGCTGCGCCCAGTATCGTCCGTCGGGTCCGCGGGGCGTGTTGATCGACGCTGCTACTGGCTCACCCGTGAGCCAGTACCGCGTAACCTGATAAGGGGCCGTTTCATCGACGAGGAAGAAGCGCCCTCCGCCGGTCAGGCCGTAGAGGCCCAAGGCGAGAAGCCATACGGCCAGGACTACGCGCCATTGCGGCAGCTCGGATATAGGCGCACTCACCGGTCAGCTCCTGCCGACTCCATCGCACTCCCCGCCTGATCAGTGGTCGCTGCTACCACGGAGTGGCGCGATCGGCAACTAGGCGCCGAGCGCCCGCCCCTTCACTCCCCCAGCAGCAACTCCAGGCACTCCGCGCCCGTCATGCCTACTTTAAGGCCCAGCGTGAGGGCTCGGG
>JBDHDN010000650.1:0-2273 GCA_039591485.1 Gemmatimonadota bacterium | reverse complement strand
GGCACGCCGCACTACATGAGTCCCGAGCAGGCAACGGCGGAAAGGGATCTCTCGAGTCGATCGGACGTCTACTCGCTCGGTGCCGTGTTGCACGAGATGCTGACGGGCGATCCGCCGCACACGGGCTCGACGGTGCAGCAGATCATCATGAAGATCGTGACGGAGGATGCCGAGCCGGTCACGAGTGTGCGGAAGACGGTGCCGCCCAACGTGGCGGCAGCCACGGCCCGAGCGTTGGAGAAGCTGCCGGCCGACCGATTCGACAATGCGGCGGCGTTTGCCGAGGCACTCACAAATCCGTCGTTCGCGACGGTCACATCGGCGACGAGTGCGCCGACGGTTGCATCGTCCTCGGGGTCTCTCGCCCTCGTCACCATCTCCGTCTTCGCCGTGATCGTCACGGCTCTTGCCGCATGGGGGTGGTTCCGGTCGCCGCCGCCGCCCGGTGCCAGCCGGTTTCGCATCGTGCTTGCGGGACATCCGCTGCAACCGGGATCGGTGGGGTATGATCTGGCCCTGTCGCCGGACGGCACGACCATGGTCTTCGGCGACACGGCCGGCGGGGCGCGCCGGTTGTGGATCAAGACCGCGGACCGCGCCGAGGCGGAGCCCCTGGACGGCACGGAGGGAGCCTTTGCACCGACCTTCTCGCCCGACGGGGCCTGGATCGCGTTCGTAGCGGACGGCAATGTGCGCAAGGTCGCCCGGACGGGTGGCTCGGCGGTCGCGATTGCGGACTGGCGGCCCAGCTGCCGATGTCCCCGGCAGTGGCGTGGCTCGACAACGGAACAATCGCGTATACCGACCGGCGGTTCGGATTGAGCCTCGTTGGACAGGACGGTGGCCCGATTCGGCGATTCGAGTATTTCTCGACCGCTGGCGTGGGTGTGGCGTCGGTCGGTGCGCTCAAGGGCGGCGATGCTGTGCTCCTCGGACTCTGCGACTGGGGATGCCCGGCGCCCAACCTGTTCGTTGCGGACCTCGAGACCGGTGAGCTCGACACCCTGGTGGCGGGAGCGGTCCGCGGTTGGCAACTCGCGGACGGGCGCATCGTGGTCGCGCGTCTCGACGGCGGCGTGTTTTCGGCACGACTCGCGCGGAATCGACGGCAGTTGCGCTCGGCGCCGGTGCCGGTGCTGGACGGTGTTCGCACGAGTGGGTACTGGATCGACTTGGCGCTCGCGACGGATGGTACGCTGCTCTACGTCCCGGGGCCGGCCGGTGCGGGCAGCCGGGAATCGGAGATCGTCCGTGTGACCCGCGAGGGCCGCGCGACGCCGGTGGACTCTGGTTGGTCGTTCATGCCGACGACGAACGGCGGCATCCGTCTGTCGCCGGATGATCGGCGGCTCGCGCTGGGCGTGATCTCGTCCGCCAATGAGGAGGTGTGGGTCAAGCAACTCGACCAGGGACCGTTCGTTCGTCTCTCGCTCGAAGGGCCGGGCGTACGGCCGGAGTGGTCCCCGGATGGGCGCGACGTCCTGTATTTCGGATCGATGGGTGCGGCCCAATCGGATCTCCGCCGCCGGCGCGCGGACGGTGCCGGAACCGCCGAGGTGCTCCTGGATGCGTCGCGCGCTGGGTGGGAGCTGCAACCGACAGGCAATGCCGACCAGTTTGTCGTGCGGTTGGGGATGCCACCTTCGCGCGACGTCTATCTGCTCGACCGCACGAAGGGTGAGGGTGACAGCGCGATTGCGCCCCTCGTGGCAGACGATCGCTATGAGGAGACGGCGATCGGGCTCTCGCCCGACGGGCGGTGGCTGGCGTACACCTCCAACGAGTCGGGCCGCCAGGAGGTCTACGTGCGTCCGTTCCCGGACGTGAACGCCGGTCGCTGGCAGATTTCGGGCGACGGTGGCACGGAGCCGCGCTGGGCGCACAGTGGGCGAGAGTTGTTCTACCGCCGCGCCGACGGGATGCTCGTGTCGGTAGCCGTCACGGTGACACCGACCTTCGAACCGGGTGCGGAACGTGCGCTGTTCCCGGCAGCCGACTATGTGGCCAACTTCGCGTATACCAACTACGACGTCACGCGTGACGATCGGCAGTTCGTGTTCATCCGGCCCGTGGCCACGCCGGGGGACGAAGGCCCCGCCACGGCCATCCTCGTGCAGCAGTGGCTGACTGAACTGGACGCGGCACAGGGAGCGGACCAGTGAGTGGGCGCGGAATAGGCCGGAGACCGTGGGAGGAAGTGCCGCTGCACCCCGCACCCACACTTGCACCATGTACCCGAGTGAATGACTGACCTCACCGATCGCCTGACCACG
>JBDHDN010000649.1:0-2501 GCA_039591485.1 Gemmatimonadota bacterium | reverse complement strand
GCGACGAGTGACGTGCGCGTGGTGGGCACGATCGACGACCGGCGCGAAGGAGCCTATCGTCTCAGCGGCACGCTGCAGGGTACGGCGGTGAATGCGTCCCTCGAGCTCTTCGTCGCAACGGCGAACGCCGATTCGACCGTTGCCTCGGCGTTCGTCGGTGGCACCTGGCTGCACGGGGCGATCGACGAGAGCGCCGACGGAGGATGGGTGGGCGACACGCTTGCCCTCGTGATCCGTCAGGTCGTCCCTGGCATCCCCGACTCCGTCGCGGCACTGCTGGTGACCGGACCGGTCGGTGCGGGTGCTTCGCGGGTAGCTGTCTACGATCCCTCTCTTCAATTGCTCGACAGTCTTGCCATCGAGCGACCGTAGCTCCACGATGGAACCGGCGCCGGCGCGCACAACGCCGTAGGCTCATGAAAGGGAGGCACCTATCAGACCGCACGTCGCAACCCGCCTCAGTGCCGCGCGCGTGCTCGATGCCCGCTCATGGATGCTGCGGGTGTTTTCCTCCGAGGTACTGTCGCAGCCGCCTGCGCTTCCTCTTGCGGCCTGGCGTGCGAGCTTGCGGCAGGAACGATGTGCCGCTCCGATGAAATCGCGAGTCGCCGCCCACGGGGAGGGCATGACCATACCTGCGGAGTTGAGGAGTGCCATCGAGGAGCGTGCGCTCGAGGAATTGCAGCGTATCCTCATGGCACGCGCCCAACTGAGCCAACTCGAGACGATCGCAGGCGACCACGGGATTCCGATCGTGGTGCTGAAGGGCGGCGTGGCCGCACTCGGGCAGCAGGATGCCGTCGATCTCGTGGATATCGATGTGCTTGCGCCTCCAAGCGAGGCACACGCGCTGGCGCGCTTGCTGGATGAGGCTGGCTACGCCGGTGAGGGGTTCAGCAGCACCCAGCATCTGCGGAGCCGTGTCCGACCGGGGTCGCTCATGATCGAGGTCCATCAGGAGCTCGACGTCGGTGATCCCGCGTGGGCGGTCGGTGTGTGGGACCGGATCGTGCCGATCGGGGGGATGAGTCACCTCCTGCGGCTGGCGCCCCAGGACCATCTCTGGCACCTGTTGTATCACGTCGGGGTCGTCCATCCATACCGTCGTAGCGCCCTCCGCGATCTCCTCCTCACGGGCGCCGCGGTCGCCGAGTGCGCTGACGGGGAGATAGCAGCACTGACCCAGCGTATCGATTCGCTGCCTCAGCGCAATGGAGTGGCGGATCTCCTCGCGATGGCCTGCGAGCTTCATGGCGGAGCCGACGTCCGTGACCGCTTTGCGCGCTCTGCAGTCGAGTTGGTGGTCATCCGGAACTGCATGCGTTGGCTCCCGCTGGCCGGACAACTCCGGGCTGGCGTTGGTATCAGCGCCACGGCGATCCTCTCAGGATTGCCGGATGTCAGGCGTGAGTGGGGACGCGTGAGCATGCGGACCATCGAAGGATCTGCCAACCGGCCCATCGCCTGGTTCGAACGGATCGGGCCTCGCATCGGGCGCGGGGTGCGGGTGACGGTGCGGGCGGTACACACCGCTCTGGCCATGGCGCTCGCACTGCCGATCGCCGTGGTGGCGCGCGTCGTGTCCCGTCGACTCACTCGGTCCCGTGCCGCTCGAGCGCGCGCAACAGCGCATCCCTGAGTGCCCCGGGCTCGCCGAAGGTGTCGCGTCCGAGCGAGAGCGCGAAGCGCGGCAGCCGCGCCATTGAGGAGAGTTGCTCGACTATAGCGGGCGCGATGCCGGGACGACTGCCGTGTGGAGTGTCCCGGCGAGCTCGATCGGCCCGCGCTCTGCCCGCAACCCGAACGCATCAGTGGCCACCGTCTTCCGAGTCCCGGTCGGCACACGGTTGCCCCAGCCCTCGTCAAGATGTAACGGCCGCAGCCACCCCTCCACGCTCAGGTCGCCGACCTGGGATACCTGCAGTACGACCTGATCGTCGGACAGGAGCGCCCAGCCGCTGGCGGCGAGGCTGATACATGTCGTCGACTTGCCGGACCGTGCATCTCCGACGACGAGCCACGCACGCCCGTCCTCGGCAACGACGGCACCCGCGTGGAGGAGAATCCGCCCGATCCGGCCCAGGAGGATCGCGGCGGCAATGGTGAGCATCGGCTGGAGATCCATGGCGGCGGCGTCGCCACCACGATGCCGGACCTCCAGCCGAGCGCGGTGCCTCAGCCGGTCGATCTGGCCGAACGTCCCCGTGCTGCCGATCATGAGCGCGGTCCCGCCCTGGTTGTCGAGCCACGCGCGCACACGGCCGATGCGGAGAGTCGAAGGCGCGTCCGGTGACTCGGGTGCGGGAGCCTCATCACCCCGGACCACCACGATCGACGCATCCGGTGTGAGACCGGAACCGGCCGTGACCCGGCGCGCACTCGTTGGGATCCATGTGCCCGTGAGCGGCGCGCACGACTCATCGATGGTCAGGGTGAGTGCGCCATCGGCGACCAGCGCGTATTCGTCCGGTGACCGTGCAGCCACCGGCACTCAGCCGCTC
>JBDHDN010000648.1:0-3216 GCA_039591485.1 Gemmatimonadota bacterium | reverse complement strand
ACCATCTGCGGCTGCGTCGGCGACGCGGCCGCGGAGGAAGCAGCATTGCGGGCACGCTCCGTGGCCGTGCAGGCGCGCGGGGTCCTTGTCGATGCGCTGCATGACCTGCTCGGAGCGAGCCGGGGAAGGCCTCGCGATCGGCGCGAGGCATGGACACCGACGCTCGCGGTCGTCAATCCCTCGCCGATGGAGCGCCACGGCATCTGCGAGGCAACGCTCACGGTCCCGCTGCGGGACGTACCGGTGGGGTTCCCGGCTCGACAGGTGCCAACCGCTGCCGCGACCGCCGCGCAGGTGGCGCTCCTCACCCGGACCGGGGAGGCGTTGCCATTGCAGGTACTCGGGCGCTACCGCGCATGGGAGCGGATTGACGCCGCGGAGGACTACCCCGTGCAGCGTGAGGTCGAGGCCGTGCGAGTCGCGTTTCGAGCTCCCCAGGTGCCCCCCCTCGGTATCCGGTGCCTTCGCGTGGATGCGGGCGTCTCCGTCCGAGGAGGCGGATCGCCCGGCGTACGGGTACGGCGTGGTGTGCTTGGCTCGACGTGGGTCACCATCCGGCCGTCGAGGCAGGCGCCATGGGTGGTGCAGTGGGAGGACGGAGCTCGACTGGCCAGCTACGGCCAGATCACCAGCGAGACGGATGAGGGAGACGCGTACACCTTCCAGCCCCCGAAGAGGGGAGAGCCGATCCGGGCGCGGTGGTCGCCGCCTCGGACCGTCTGGCCGGGCCCGCTGGTCGCGGCGGTCGCACGGGACTTCGATCTCGGCCGCGCTCGCGGTCGGATGCTCGTCCGCTTGGACGCTGGCTCCGAGCTGATCCGGATCGTTGTGGAAGGTGAGAACCGGGCGCCGGGCCACCGCCTGCGGATCCACTTCCCGGCTCCTGATGCAGCGGAATGCCTGGCGGACATGCAGTACGGCCCGGTGCGGCGGCACGCGGGTGTCGCCGTGGGCGACACCGTGATGGAGTGGCCCGCGCGCACCGCGCCGATGCACCGCTACGTGTCACTGCCGGCGGGCCCGAGCGTGTTTGCCCGCGGGCTGTTCGAATACGAGCTGACCGACGAAGGGACGATCGCGGTCACGCTATTTCGCTCGGTGACCGAGCTCTCACTCGGCGACCTCGAGGCGCGACCCGGACATGCAGCCTGGCCACAGCCGGTGCCGGGAGCTGCCCTGTTGGGGCCGTTTCGGGCCGAGCTGGCCGTCGCACTCAGCGGATGGAGAGCGGGCAGCGAGGAGGTGTTGACGCGGCTCGAGTCGTTCGCCGAGGAGTTCCATGCGCCGCTCGCCGGCTTGATGCTGCCCGAAGCCGTCGATCCTCCGGAAACCGTTGAGGGGCCACGACTGGTGGGCGATAGCGTAGCGTTCAAGGCGCTGAAGCCCTGGGGCGAGGGCCGCGGGATGGTCCTGCGGTGCGTCAACGTCACGGATCGCGTCGTGGGCGGCAGATGGGAGCTTCCGCAGCCGTGCCTGAGGGCGTTTCGGGCGCGACTCGACGAGCGGCCGGTCGAGACGGTGACAATCGGAGGGGGTTGCCGCCGGATTCCATTTCGAGCACGGCCGCGCGAGGTCGTGACCATCAGGGTCGAATGGTGAGCCTGAACCGATCTTCACGATCTCCTCATCCGAGCATCGTCATGACGGAGCGTAACGTCGATTCACGAGGGTGGGGCACAGTGTCTCCGGCCGGAGGTGCATACGCGTAGCGAGACGAAGCTCATCCTGAATGGGGGGCTGTTCGCGGGGCTCCTCGGATACCGCCATGTTCGGAGCGGTCCTCTTCTACGGGTTGGAGGATCCGACCGCGCTGGAGGTCAGTCCCGGGCCGGTCCTGGCGTACAACATGGTGCACGTGGTGGGCTACCTGGTGCTGGGCATGTTCGGGTCGTGGCTGATCGCCAAGGCCGAGAAGTACCCGGTCGCGCGTTTCGCCGCGTTGTTCGTTGCCGTCTTCGTCGCAGGTCACCTCTATGCCGCGCTCCTGATCTTTGCCGAGCCGCTGCTGGCCGGAGGTGCGTGGTGGCGGATTCTGGTGGCCAGCGTAGCCTCCGGGATCGTGATGGGCTGGTGGCTCCTGCGTGAGCACCCGCTCCTGAGGGCGGAGTTGGGCCGGCTGCCGATGGGGGACGAAGGCGAGGCGTAGGACGTCTCTCAGCGCCGGCTGCGTGGGTCGAGGGTGTCCCGCAGCCCGTCACCGAGGAGGTTGCATGCGACGACCGCCAGCGCCACGGCGAGACCAGGTATCGTCGAAATCCAAGGCGCATTGACCAGCGCGTCGCGCCCGTTCGCGATCAGATTGCCCCACGACGGTGCCGGTGCAGGGATCCCAAGGCCGAGGAATGAGAGTCCGGCCTCGAGCAGGATCGCGTTCCCGACACCGAGCGCCGCGGTCACGATCACGGGCGTCCAGGCGTTGGGGAGCACGTGATCGCGCATCGCCCGGAGCCGCCTGGCGCCAACCGCGCGGCTCGCCTCCATGTACGGTTGCTGCAAGATGCCTTTCACTTCGGCTCGCACGAGACGCGCCACCGTCATCCAGCCGGTCAGCCCCAACACCAGGACGACGAGCACCAGCGATTGCTCCCACATGCTCGCCAGGGCCAGGAGGAGGACGATGCGCGGGAGCGCGAGCGCGGCATCGGTGATGGCCATGAGCGCCCGCTCCACGATGCCACCAACGAGCGCGGACACCATGCCGATCGCCGTCCCGAGTGCGACCGAGACGATCACCGACAGGATTCCCACCGATAGGGAGATCCGCGCGCCGTAGAGGAGCCGCGAGTACAGGTCACGGCCCAATGCGTCGGTACCGAGCAAGTGGAGCGACCCCCCGGCGTCACGCGCCAAGGGCGGGACAAAGCGCGTACCGAGCACGTTGTCCTGGGCGATCGGATCGGCTGGGGCGAGTAGCGGGGCCGCGACGGCCCACACGACGAAGGTGCCCAGGATGGCCATGCCGGCGACAGCGCGGGGATCCGACACCCACGGGCGGTTCCGGATCATGCCGTGCTACGCCGCAGTCGTGGGTCCGCGGCGAGATAGAGCGCGTCTGCCAGCAGGTTTCCGATGATGACCAGCGTGGCGAATATGGTCGTGGTCGCGAGAACGACCGGATAGTCTCTCGCTCCCACGGCGTCCACCATGACGCGTCCCATGCCGGGCCAGGCGAAAATGACCTCGACGAACACGGTGCCGGAGAACAGCGCGGGAAGG
>JBDHDN010000647.1:1898-3128 GCA_039591485.1 Gemmatimonadota bacterium | reverse complement strand
AGGTGTCACGCGACGAGGAGGCACGCTGCGCCGCAGGATCTGCTGGAGGGTACCGTCCGCGGCGAAACACCGCAGGTCGTACGAGTCGCCCGATCCGAAGCAGAATCGCATTCCACCGACTGCGAGCGCCGAGGTCCTGGCGAATGGCGGTTGCATGACCATCACCATGAAGCTGTCGCCGTCTCGCGCCGTCTCGATGAACTGTTCCCCACCGCGGAACGTGCCGACGCTGTCCACGAAGTCGCCGCTCGCCGAGATGGTGTAGTAGTCTTCATCCCGCCGCTGTGGGCCGTCGCTGAGCGCCCCTTGAAAGATCTGGGGTGACCGCACGATCAGCCTGCCGTCGGAGAAGGCACCGACTGCGAACGCAAACCCGCCCTCCGTGGGCGGCACGACTCGATACGATCGGCCAAAGCCGCCCTGCGTGTCGAACACCGTGGCGCGTGTGAGGCGGACATCGTACGCCAGCAGCGAATCCCCCGGATACCACCACACCGCTCCCAGGCCCTCGAACTCCCCCGGCCCACTGCCCTGGCGCCCGACGGAGCCAACGTGGATCCCCTGCTCGTCGAAGAAGCGGATCTCGTTCGTCCCCGTGTTGGCCACGACAATCCGCCCATCGCTCAGCCGCCGGGCATCGCGCACTTGGAAGAGTTGGTACGCTTCGGGGCCGTCGAATACGCCGATGTCGAGCGTCGGTTCCATGGCCACGCGCCACGCGGTCTCGTCCGTCCACGCGCCCGAGACGCTGGTCACGATCGTGACGCCGGCACTGTCGATCGTCGTATACTCCGCCCCCGCCCCGGCCTCCGTCCCGCACGCGCCGGCAGCAAGCAGCAGCCCACACACGCCCGCGCTCACGAACCGCATATCACGTTTCACGCTTCACCTTTCACCTTTCACGTGCCCGTGCACGTTGTGCGCTGCACCCGTCATCCCACTGCAGTGCCTGCATCAGGGCGGGTTGACTGGCGAATGCAGATGGTTGAGCACAATCGCCAATCTGCAATCGCTCTCCGTTCACTCTTCACCTTTCATGAGCGTGTGCACCCGCACATGCTCGACACCCATCTCGTCCCGCCACGTGCCGAGCACGTGGTCCTCCCCGATCTCGCGCACCGTGAGCCCCGCCGGCGTCTCGACCCCGCCCAGCCGGCGGCCGTCGTGGTCGAACACGCTCCAGGTCCTGGGACCTTCGGTAGGGGCGCTCGCCTCCATCACCCAGAGATG
>JBDHDN010000647.1:0-1872 GCA_039591485.1 Gemmatimonadota bacterium | reverse complement strand
CAACCCGTCGAACGCCGGTAGCGTGGACGGGATCGGCATATCGGCGAACAGCCGCTCGAGATTCCGGCGCCAGTTGTCGCTCGGCGCTTCCTCCAGCCGCTCGGCCTTCACCGCCTCGATCTCGGCGGCACCGACCGCGACGGGCGCGCGGTCCGAGCGCACGATCAGCTCGAGCGTGCCCGATGGCGCGAACCCGAGGATCTCGTAGCGGTCGTTGTCCCCGAGGTACAGGCGACCGGGGGCCACGGCGTACTGCGTGCTGCGGCCGAATACCAGGCTCGAGGCCGACGCGCTCTGTGCCGTGCCCACCACGAAGAACTCGACCCCGGGGGAGAGCGTCAGCGTGTCGAGGAACGTCCCGTCGGCACCGATCAGCATGTACGGCAGGGTATCGCGCGCGACCAGCGAAACGTCGCTCGGACTGAACACGAAGCTCTTGGTCACGAGCCAGCGGCCGTCGGGCAGCGCGTCGAGCACCCAGGCGGGATCGCCGCCCGGCAGCTCGACCCGGAACGAGCGAACGAACTCCCCACCCCTCGTGAACACCGCGATGCGACTCAGCGCGTAGTCGTGCGCGTGCACCGAGTCGCCCACGATGGCGAGGTTGCCCATTCCGCGGAACTCACCCGGGCCCTCCCCCTCGCCACCGGCCGCGGAGAGGAACCGACCCGACGCGTCGTAGAACCTGAGCTCCTTCGAGCCGCCGTTGGCGACGACGAGGGTGCCGTCCGCAAACCGCGCGGCGTCGGCCACGTCGAACAACTGGTAGGCGTCCTCGCCCTCGAGCACGCCGATATCCACTGCAGGCTCAGGGTCGACCCGCCACACGTTCCGCGATGCGTCCGGCAGCGCGTTCTGAGCGATGGTCACGCCCGCGCTGTCGACCGCCGTGTACGCTGCGCCCGCCCCGCCATCCGGCGCGCACCCGGCGGCAAGCAGCAGCACCGAGGACGCAGCGAGTCTCACCAAGCGGGACCTACATTTCACTCTTCACCTTCCACGTTTCACGATCCTCTAGCGTCGGCACTACGATTCGCCAATCTGCAGTCAGCCGTCCTCCGCCCTTCCCACCAGCGCCAACCCCTTCCGCCGCAAGTTCTCGAACAGGTCATACGCGACCGGCACCACCACGAGTGTCAGCGCCGTGGCACTGATGAGCCCGCCGATCACCGCGATCGCGAGCGGCGCCCGGAGGTCCGCACCGCGGCCGAAGCCAAACGCCATCGGTGTCAGCCCGAGCACCGTGGTCGCGGTCGTCATGACGATCGGCCGGAGGCGCACCCGTCCCGCCTCGAGGATCGCCACGCGAAGCTCCAGGCCCTGAGCCCGCATCTGGTTGATGAAGTCCACCTTCACGATGGCGTCGTTCACCACGATGCCGACGAGGATCACGAGGCCGATCAGGCTCATCGTATTGAGGCCCTGCCCCGTCACGAACAGGGCCACCGCAGCCCCGACCGTCGCGAGCGGCACCGACAAGAGGATCGTGAAGGGGTGGATGAACGACTCGAACTGGGCCGCCAGGATCATGTACACCAACAGCAGCGCCAACCCGAACGCGAACGCGAGATCGCGGAAGCTCCGGTCACGCTCCTCGTTGGCCCCGCCGATCTCCACCCGCAACCCCCTGGGGGCGGGCGCCGCGTCGAGCGCCGCCTCGACGTCCGCCACCGCCTGATCCAACCCGCCGCTCGCGACATCGGCGTACACCGTCACCACCCGCGCCTGCTCGAGCCGGCGAATCTCGGCGGGGCCCACCTGCTCATAGGTGTTCACCAGCTCGCGCAGCGGGATATCGTTCACCCGGAGCAGCCGGAGCGTTTCGAGCGAGCGGCGCTCGCTCTCGGGCAGGCGCACGAGCACCGGCACCTT
>JBDHDN010000646.1:0-2310 GCA_039591485.1 Gemmatimonadota bacterium | reverse complement strand
GCTCTTGCCGGCCTTGTTGGGGCTTCCCAGACCGATCGTCGTCCGCATGATGAGAAGTGACGGTCGCTCGACGTCGTCGCGTGCCGCGGCCAGGGCCGCGCTCAGGCCCTCGTGATCCTCGCCGTCGACGTGCTGGACCTGCCAGCGCTGCGCCTCGAAGCGCTTCGCCACGTCCTCGCTGAAGCTGATCGACGTGGGACCGTCGATCGTGATGCGGTTGTCATCGTAGAGGTAGATCAGGTTGCCGAGTCCGAGGTGCCCGGCCAGCGAACCGGCCTCGGCGGAGATCCCCTCCATCAGATCCCCGTCGCTCACGATCCCGTACACGCAGTGATGTCCCGGTCCCTCGCCGTCCACAGCCATGCCCACGCCGTGGGCGAAGCCCTGGCCCAGCGGCCCGGTGGTGAGCTCGACGCCCGGCGTGTCGCCGTACTCGGGGTGGCCGGGCGTGAGTGTGTCGAGCTGCCGAAAGCGCATGATCTCGTCGAGGGAGAGATCGAAGCCGAACAGGTGCAGCAGCGAGTACAGCAGCATCGAGGCGTGACCGTTGGAGAGGATGAAGCGATCGCGCAGCGGCCAGGCCGGGTCCGACGGATCGAAGCGCAGGTGGCGGTCCCACAGCTCGAACGCGGGCCTGGCGAGACCCATCGGGGCGCCGGGATGTCCGGAGCTGGCCCGCTCCACGGCGTCGACCGCCAGGAAACGGATGGTGTTCTCGATGCGCTCGCGCAGTTCAGGGCTCGGGGCGGTCATCGTCTCTCCTGCTGTCGCGAGACCATAGCTCCTCCGCTGCCTGACGAGCACCAATTCCCGTCCGCTGCCGGCGAGCTCCAGGCGGGCGACCATCGCCCCGCTCGTTCGCACGGATTCGCGAGGCGCCTCCCAACCGCTCGGATTTCCTCGATCCCCGTTTCGGCGTCGCAAGCCGACGAATGTGACGCTGCTCACGTAGCCGAAGGCGGCTCACGAATGCTCCCGCCGAGTCGGCTTCCCGACCGCTAGTTGGCGGGTGTCGGTTGTGCTAGTGCTTCGCGCGGTTCCGGTCGGATCAGCGATGTGCGCGGATGACGCTGGGGTCCCATTTGATCCGACTCGGGCCAAATCCACCGCCTACAGCAAGGAGATCGACGATGCGGCGAATGGCCTTTTCCCTCTCGGTCCTGTTTCTTCTCGCGACGCCTGCCACTGCCGAGACGTCTTTTCAGTTTGCTGCAGCAGGCGCACAGGTTCCCAAGGATCCCGACGTCGGCGGCTTCCGGATCGTTCTCTTTTACGGCAAGAACCAGAACGTCAGCGGCTTCGACCTCGGAATCGCGTCACTCAGCGAGGCCACGAACCAGTCGGGCTTCAGCATGAACTGGGGAATCGGCAAGGTCAACGGCAAGTCGTCCGGCCTGGCCAGCGGCCTCGTCAATCTCCATTCGGGTGAGGACACCAGTGTCAACGCGGCGTTCATCAATAGCGTCAAGACGCTGAAGAGTGGCGTCAATATCGGCTTCGTCAACGTGACCGACGGGTACAGCAACGTGGACATCAGCGGAATGGGGATTTCCAAGAAGTCGAAGGTCCAGTTGGGATTCGTCAACATCACGAGCGAGATCGAGAGCGTGCAGATCGGATTCTTGAACTTCGCCGAGAATGGCATCTTCCCGGTGATGCCGATCTTCAATATTCCAAAGAAGCAGAAGACCCCGTAGCATCGATCCTGCGGCCATGAGGGGCCGCAGCTTCCGCTACAGCCACGCCCATGCCCTGCCGAATCTACTCACAGCATGGGCTTTCTCGTCTGGAACGGAATCCTCGGCTGCGTCGCCGTCGCCGGTGGTGTTGCGGCTTACCTGTGCCATCGCCGCGTCCGGGCCATCACGGAGACGCCCACCTCGCGCATCGGCTCCGCCGCCGGCGGCACCGTGGAGCTCGAGGGCCGCGTGAAGAACGTGGCCGGGGGGCAGATCAAGGGCCCGCTCACCGGCACGGCCTGCGTGTGGTACGAGTACGAAGTCACCCGGCAGATGGGCGGCCATGGCCGCCACAGTCACTCCCGATGGGTGACAGTGGATCGCGGGCGAAGCGAAGACCTCGTCCTGCTGGCCGACGAGACCGGCGAGTGCCTGGTGGATCCGCAGGGCGCGAAGGTGATCACGGCGCCAGCCGACACCGACCGCTGGCTGGGACGCAGCGAGCGGCCGCCGCGCGGGCCCACGAAACGCGGCTCGCGTTGGGGACTCTTCCCCGGCCAGGGCTGCGGCACCTTCGGCACGGGCGGGGGCCTCTGGTTCTCCACGCGCAGGAACTACCGCTACATGGAGC
>JBDHDN010000645.1:0-2326 GCA_039591485.1 Gemmatimonadota bacterium | reverse complement strand
GCCCGGGTCATCGTTCGTTAGCCGGCAGCGCGCCGGCAGTGCGCCGGCATGCAAGCGCACTTGCGCTGGCGGTGAGCCCCCGCCCGCGTCGGCCTCAGGCGGCGCTCCAGGGCGCTGCGAAGCCCATCCTGCTGCTGCTGCGCGCCCGCGCTGTGCAAAAAGTTTCTTGCGTCACGAGCAAGCGGGCAGCGGCCACTTGGAAGGCGTGGGTGAATCTTCTCTTCTCATTGCGAGGTACATGATGGGTTTCGGACGCACTTTGCTCGCCCTGGCGACACTTGCAGTTGCAGCACCGGTTTCGGCCGTCCCGATCACCTTCACGGGTGATCTCAACTCGGAGGATCGCCCGCCACTGGGCACGTCCATGGAGGACGCGATGGGCATGGACGCCGTGGACGCAGGTCTCTCGATCCACGCCATCGACGTGAACGAACTCGACCTGCTGGGAGATCACGGCCTGACGGTCACCAATGACCTTACCATGAATCTCGGCACCGCGGACCCGGAGACGCCGTTCAGCGCGACATCGGACTGGAGCATCACCAACAACGGTGACATCGGCGGTCACGCCTACCTCGTCGTCGTGTCATTCGATCCGACCCCGGTCGAGGTCAACGGGATGCCGACCGCGGTCGATTACGTGTTCTCCGAGGCCGGTCTCGGCATCGATGGCTCCACCGACCCGAACAACGCCCAGGACCTCCCCTGGGGCTTCTTCGAGGTCGATCGCACGAGTGTCGATCCCCAGGCGACCCCCCTCTACCTGATGATGGTCGATCTGGGCCTCATCGCCGTGGGGGGAAGCGTCGACTTCGACATGCCCTACTACCTCGAGAACCCGACCTCGTTCCTCGACGGATCTGGCAACAACGTCGTCCTCCCCACACTGCAGCTGATGAGCGTCTTCACGCCCATTCCGGAGCCCGGGACGGGCCTGTTGCTGGCGCTTGGGCTGGGTGGCCTGGGTTTCGCGGGAAAGCGAAGGGAGTGAGAATGCGTTTCGGGGTGATTCTTCTTGCTGTGCTCATGGCCGCGGGAACGGCCTGGGCAGCGGACGAAGCTCGCGTCCTGCGTACAAGCGCAGAGCAGCTTGCCGCGCAGAACCGGTGTGACGAGGCCATGTCTCGAGCGCGCCGCGCACGTGAGCTGGCGCCGGGCGATGCCCGCGCTGCGCTGGTCGAGGGCCGTTGCGCACTCGTCCTGAACGAATACGAGCGCGCCATCGAGCCCCTCGAGAGCGCGCAGCGCCTCGATCCCACGATCAAGGGGCTCCACGCGGACCTCGCGACCGCCTACTTCCAGGTGAACCGAAAGCGAGATGCAGGCCGTGCTCTCGACGCCGCCGAGCAGGAGTCGCCGGACGATGCGCGGGTCGCGCTCTATCGCGGCCTGCTCCTGCTGGAGGAAGCCGAGCACGAGGCGGCTGCGGCCGAATTCGAGCGCGCCGCAGCACTCGACAGTGACCTCGGCCCCCTGGCGGGCTACTTCGCGGGTCGCGCCTGGCAGGAAGATGAGAACCGGGAGAGGGCCCAGGCCGCCCTCGAGCAGGTAAAGGCCCAGGCCCCCGGAAGCACCTATGCCGAGCAGGCCGAGCTGGCGCTTACGCGTCTCGACGAGCCCTACCTGCCGCACCGCTGGGCGAAGTTCCAGGCCGGCATGGATTTCGACTCCAACGTGGTGCTGCTCGGAGACAACGTCGCCCTGCCCCAGAGCATCTCGGATGAGAGCGATGGTCGCGGCCATTGGGCGGCGGATTTCGGTTGGGAATTCGTCCGCAGCCCCAAGTGGTCCATGGGAATCGTGCCCGCCTACAGCGGTGACGCGCACCTGGAGCTCTCCCGCTTCAATCTCCACTACCCGAACATCTCGGGGTGGATCGACCGCCGACTCGACGAGGAGAGCGTCTTGCGCCTGCGTCCTCATGTGGGCTTCGCGACGCGCAGCGGAGATGCCTACGTGACCACCGGCGGCGGAGAGCTCGCCTACCTCCGGACTTTCGGAAAGGCGGGCGACGGCCGGCTCTTCACGGACGTCACCGGCAACGACTACCACTTCAATACGAGCAGCAAGCCGGTTTCCAAGTTCTACTCCTGCATCAGCGGCAACGTGCTGAACTGCAGCACGGAACAGCTGGAACCGCTCGACGCGCGTGTGGCACGGGCTCGGGACCGGGACGGCGTCAACATCAGCGCGGGCTATGAGCACCGGATCCAGCTGGGCCCCGATACGCAGCTCGATTCGGACTTGCGCGCGGGATTCCTGGGCGGACACTACGCTTCAAGGGGTGAAGAGTACGAGCACGACGAAGTGAAGGTCTGGCTCGGTG
>JBDHDN010000644.1:0-3648 GCA_039591485.1 Gemmatimonadota bacterium | reverse complement strand
GGGCTCCGGGACGCGTGATCGCACCCGATTCGGAGCGGGTCGAACCGAATCCGGAATGGGTCACGCCCAAAGCGGATCGGGCCGAACCGAAGCCGGAATGCGTCGACCCCAAAGCGGACCGGGTCGAACCGAATCCGGCAAGCGTCGGTCCGGACTCGGCGAGCGTCGACAGGAACTCGGGTCGGGTTGCTCCCGATCCGGATCAGTACGGCGGTAGGTCGGATCACAGCGGGGCAACACGCTGCCCGCGACCGGTCTTCGGATCGCCTCAACCGGAATGCAGGTTGCCGCCCCCGAGACTCGGATCGACTCGCCTGGAACTCAGACTGCTGCATGCGACTCTCGGATCACCGTGCCCGAGATTCAGGTCTCCGTAGCCGAAACTTGGCTTGACCCAAGCGGAGTCCGGTGTGAGTCGATCCGAATTCGGTTTGACGTGACCGGCATTCGTTTGACCCGCTCGACATTCGGATCGACCCGTCCCGGGTAGGGGTCGACGCGGCATAACCGTAAGAATGCCAATAGTTTGCACTGCCAGGGCGGCGCGGAGCGTCGGCGGCGGTGCGGTGGGGTCCCAGGTTAGTGCCGGGCGCGGCGTCCGGCGCGTCTCGCAAGACGCTATGGCACTGCGGCCGTCAGAACGTGCGAACGGCAGCGGGTGCCCGTCAGGGGAAGAACGGGAACAGCCGCCTCAACTCCTCCAGGGACGGCTGCGCGCCGTACTCGGAGACCTGGAAGGCCTCCGCCTGCCTGATCTGACTGCCGCGCGGCTCCCCGTAGAGCTGGGTCAGCATGTCCCGGTAGGTCTCGCCCGGCTGGGGTGACCGGAATCCCCGCCACGTCACGAGCCACTCCCGCCGGGCCGCGGGATCCTCGGGTACCTGATCGAGGATGCCCTGGTTGTACGGCAGCCACTCGTACATCTGGGACTCGTGGCAGTGGTACATGTCGATCTTCTTCTCGATGACATCGTCGATCGAGACCACGATGTCCGGCGCGAACGGCGTCGGCTCCGTGAAGCGGTCGGCCATGTACATGAAGACCGGGTTCTTCTCCAGGTGCGGCGTCAACGGGACGATGTTCGGTACCGTCACCATGTAGGCCGCGTCCCGCACCAGGAGTGCCGTATTGCGGTGATCCGGGTGGTAGTCGTTGGGGCGCGGGCTGACGACGATATCCGCTCGAAACTCGCGGATCTGCCGGATCACCTCTTCCCGATTCTCCAGCGTCGGCATCAGCTTGCCGTCGTCGTTGTCCAGCACGACGTACTCGGCCCCGATGGCCCGCCCGGCGCATTGTGTCTCCTGATACCGTCGTTGCGCGAGCGGACCGCCGCCCATCTCGAAGTGCCCGGCGTTCCCGTTGGTCAAGGACACGAGTCGGACCGCGTGACCCTGCTCGACGAACTTGGCCATGGTCCCACCCACCTTTTCCGGGTCGTCGGGATGGGCGCCGATGACGATGATGCGCAGCCGGCCGTCGTCATCCTGGGCACGCGCGACGTTGGGAGCCAGCACGGCGAGCGCGGCCAGCAGGTACGAGGCGAGTCGGAGCTTGTTCATGGCACGGACGCTTTCCACAGCGTGCGCTGCGGCATGGGTGAAGGACGCGCTCGGTGACCGATCGGCCGCGGAGCCGGTAACCCCCCGAGCCGCGTCCAATCTTGATCGTCGGCGACCGGTCGAGTGGTCGCCACGGGATGGACTCTAGCCGACCGCCGGCCCGCATTCTATCGTAGGACAGTTCCAGCCCTACAGGAGCCAGTCATGACATCGCGACGCCACTTCGTTCGTGACTCCGGCATGGTCGTCGGGGCAATGCTGGTCCCCGGTGTGCTGCGCGGGCGGGTGGGAAGGGTCGCTCCCAGCGACCAGGTGCGTGTCGGTGTGATCGGCTGCAACGGGATGGGATTCAGCAACCTGCGGTCGATCCTGAAGATCCCGGACGTCACCTGTGCGGCACTGTGCGACGTCGATGCCGCGGTGCTGGCGCGGCGCTCCAGTGAGGTCGAGCGCAGCACGGGCGTCAGGCCCACCGGGTATGGCGACTTCCGCCGCATGCTCGACGATCCCGACATCGATGCGGTCATCATCGCGACGCCGGACCACTGGCACTGTCTCATGATGGTCCTGGCCTGCGAGGCGGGGAAGGACGTCTATGTCGAGAAGCCGCTCGCGAACTCGATCCACGAATGTGACGTGATGGTCGCCGCCGCACGACGCACCGGCAGGGTCGTCCAGGCCGGACAGTGGCAACGCAGCGGGGCGCATTGGAGCGATGCGGCAGCGTACGCCCAGTCGGGGGAGATCGGACGCATACGCCTCGTGAAGGCGTGGGCCTACCAGGGCTGGATGAAGGCGATACCGGTCAAGCCCGACGAACCCGTTCCGGACGGGGTCGACTACGACATGTGGCTCGGTCCTGCTCCTTCCCGCCCGTTCAACCCGAACCGCTTTCACTTCAACTTCCGGTGGTTCTGGGACTACGCCGGCGGTCTCATGACCGATTGGGGCGTGCACATGATCGACATGGTGCACTACGCCATGGGCGATGCAGGACCGAAACGCGTGGCGGCGAGCGGCGGGAAGTTCGCCTACCCGGACGACGCCTCCGAGACGCCCGACACGTTGCAGGCCGTCTTCGAGTTCGCCGACTACTCGATGCTGTGGGAACACGCGACGGGGATCGATCTCGGACCCTACGGGCGCAACCACGGCGTTGCCTTCATCGGGAATCGGGGAACGGTGGTCGTGGATCGGGGGAAGTGGGAAGTGTTGCCTGAGACCGAGGACATCGACGGCAAGCCCTCCTACCTGACACCCGCGCTGCCCGTCCAGCAACGCCGCGACGACGGCGGGCTCGATGCCCACATGGTGAACTTCGTCGAGTGTATCAAGACGCGGGAGCAACCCACGTGCAACGCCGCGGTCGCCGCACGGGCAGCGTTGACGGCGCACCTCGGCAACATTGCCTTCAAAACGGGTCGCCGTCTGACCTGGGACGACGCCGCGCGGACGTTCCCCGAGGACCCGGAAGCGAACGTACTGCTCCAGCCCGCGTACCGCTCACCGTGGAGGCTGCCACAGGGATGAGTACCATGCGAGCTGCTCTCGTTGTGATCGCTGTGGTTCTGCCGGCTCTCAACGCCGCTTGTACCGGCGCACCCGATGTGTCCGAGCGGGCAACGGACACGACTGGACTGGAGGCGAGCATGGATACCGTGTCGCAGCGGCCGGAGGACACCGAGGTGTGGGAGCCGGAACCTCCGGTCGTCGCTCCCGGTCGGAATGGCGCGCCTCCGTCGGACGCCATCGTCCTGTTCGACGGAAGTGATCTTGCGGCCTGGAGCGCCGAAGACGGTGGCGACGCGGGATGGCGGGTCGCGGACGGCGCCATGACCGTCGTGCCCGGGACCGGCGACATCCGAACGCGTCAGGGGTTCGGCGACGTCCAGCTCCACATCGAGTGGCGGACACCGGCCGAGATCTCGGGTGAAGGGCAGGGACGAGGCAACAGCGGCATCTACTTCATGCAGCGCTACGAACTCCAGGTGCTCGACTCATACGAGAACCGCACCTACTCCAACGGGCAGGCGGGCGCGATCTACAAGCAGCATATCCCACTCGTCAATGCGTCCCGCCCGCCGGG
>JBDHDN010000643.1:0-2001 GCA_039591485.1 Gemmatimonadota bacterium | reverse complement strand
GATCGTCCACGGCGGCTCGGGTAGCGACGCGAATGAAGCGACGTGACGCACACCCCCTTCAGCATGCTCGAACCGACCGTTCTCCCCGTCGAATGCCACCCCTTCGACATTCCAGCCGCCGGCACCGAGCAACGTCGAGACCGGTTGCCGGTAGTACGTGCGGCGCGGGTGGTACAACACCTGCCCCGTCGAGCGATCGATGACGGCCGAGTATCCAGCCCGCCCGAAGGACACCGAGAGGGCTTCGTCGGGCAGCAGGGTGCGTAGCTGGATTGCCGCTACGAGACTCCCCCATGCACGGCCGCTCTCGAGATCCCTCACCGGCTGCGTGGCAATCACTACATCGCGCCGGTCCGCCTCCGGGATCCCCTCGGCGAGCGCCGACCGACTCCGTGACGGCCCCAGCGTGTAGAGCACGGCTCCCGACGTGTCACGGAACTCGGCCCAACGGTATGACGATCCGACGGCCTGCCACGCCTGCTGGAGGTAGTCATCCGCAGCGCGCATCGCCAGGTCAAGCTGTCCATCGATCCCCGTGGCTCGTGTCCGGTACATGCGCTGGGTCTCGGCATTCTCGGTAAGCAGCAACAGGTCCGACTGCCGAAGCGCGTACCGATTAACGATGTCGGCAGCTGCCCGCTGGGCAATATCGAGGGTCCTCGCAGCAACGAGATCCTCGACCGCGTGCATCGACCGGATGTAGGTGAATACGCCCAGCGCCACGATGGGCACGACACCGAGGGTGGCAAACAGCGCGATCAGCTTGGCGCGGAGCGACATGGCGGCCTCGCCTCACGTTGGGAGGACCGTATGGCAAACGTACTGATCGTGCGGGATGAGCGCCATCATGACAGTCCGAAGGGTCCGCTCTCCCTGCTCGTGCGCAGCAGGACGCCATGAAAGCACGAAGCCCCGCCCTCGGTACGGAGAGCGGGGCTCGTCCCCGTGTGCCGTCAGCGACTCGCTACTTGTGCATCCGATCCCGCCGGTGCGCGTGCCGCTCCGCCAGATCCAGCTCGAAGTCCTCGCCATCGACGGTCATCGTCACGTACTGGTCACCGTCGAACGTGATGACCACGGTCTTGTCCCGCACGACGGTTTCCTCACCCGACACGACCTCCACATGCACGGTGCGCGTAATGGTCCCGGACAGGGGCCACGGATTTTCGCTCCGGGGCACCGCGACCACGACGTCCTCGACCAGCGACGTCGAGCTCATGTCGTACTGCCGCTCGCCGTTTTCGTCCGACACCATGCTGCGGCTCACCGCCGAGTTGCCGGTACCGTTCCAGGTCCGCTCGGTCTCCTGATCGAGCAGGCCCGTCAGCCACATGTCACGATCCCGATTGACGGCGGCGTCGAGCGTGCCCATTTCGCCAGTACGGGTGTGGCTCCCTTCCATATGGAACACGAAGTGGATGCTCGCGGTCTCCAGCCAGTGGTAGCCATCCTGCTCGAAATCGCCGATCCCATCCCCATCGCTGTCACCATAGAAGGTGACCTCCCGCGTGATGGATAGATCATCGAATCGCGGAGGCGGGGGGGGCGGCGAAGCAAACAGTCCGTCCATCAGGATCCCGCCGGCATGGAAGTCGAACATGAACAGGTCGTCGGCGGTCATGTCCGCCACGTAGGTCGCGACATCCTGGTTGAGCTGCAGATCTGCCTGGCTCAGGGGCTCACCCGCGTCGCTGCAGGCCGTTCCGAGCAACAGGGCGGGAAGAAGAGCCAGGGTGCGGTGTGTACGGGTCAACATCACGATCCTCCAAACAGTGCAGTCCAGAGCCGAGGCGGCCTTGGCCGCCGTTCTGGACCGTTGGACGGTGGCCGGCTCCGGATGTTAAGCCTCCCGCCTCGGCCCTCGCGCATGGGACAAAAAGTCACCCGCACGCCACGCCCGGGGCGTGCCACGGCGAGCGAGAGACGACCCTCACTCGGTCCCGACACCGCCCCAGATGTCCCCCACGCGGAATCCATCCGGAAACGGGTCCGACGGGTCCA
>JBDHDN010000642.1:0-3660 GCA_039591485.1 Gemmatimonadota bacterium | reverse complement strand
CGCAGCGCGTGACGGGCCTGGTCCTGGGGGGATTCGGGCCAGAACAGGCCCATCAACGTGTCTCTGCGGTGAAACCCGCGCGGTTGCGCGCTGGCGAGGTACGCGAGGAGCGCAACGCGCTTCGGCTGGCGCAGCAGGACATCCAGCTCACGCCCGTCGGCATCGGCCAACCCGACGGAACCGAAGAGACGGACGGTGATCATGTGAACACGCCGCCGTTGCCGAGGCCAGACTCGGTCCACCGGCGGTCGACGCCCGCGACTGCACTGCGCTCCAAGCGGTCAGCCATCAGACCGGCTGCCTATGACGACCCAGCTAAGGTACTGCCCCTCCGCGCTTCCGGCCACGGAACGCCACCCCGCCGGATTCGGCGGCACTTTCGTTGGTGACGACCTCGTGACAGCCGTGTGACGGCGGTGGGTTAGGTTGCAATGCACTCCGGGATTCGATCTCTGACCGACTGGGAGCCGTCCCATGCCTCGAGCAAGATCACCCATAAAAGTGCTCTGCTTTGCTGCTGCCGGTCGAGCCTCCGCTGCCGCCAGCCTCGCGGTCGCCGCTGTTCTCCCCGCGATAGTGGGGTGCGGGGAGAGTACCGTGGCACCACCTCCCGGGGAGTCGACGGGCTCGATCCGCGTGGCCACCCAGACGAGTGCGGCTGCCCCCGGCGCGCAGCTGGATCCCGATGGGTACACCGTCACCGTAGGCGGTCTCGAACCGCAGGCGATTGCGCCCACCGGTACCGTCACCTTCACCGACGTCGCGATCGGCGATCACGTCGTCGAGATCGATGGGTTACAGGTCAACTGCACGACGCAGGGGACCGCGTTCTCGGTCACGGTCGTGGCCGGTCAGGCGGCAGAGGTCACGTTCCCGATCACGTGCTGGCCTCCGACCACAGGCCGCATCGCGTTCACCACAGACATCAACGCGGTCTGGGAGATCCACTCGGTCAACCCGGATGGGACGGACCTCAGACAGGTCACTCGCGACGTACATGTCCGGGGCGGCGACTTCTTTCCCGCGTGGTCACCCGACGGGTGGAAGATCGCGTTCGGCAGGCTTGGCGGCGTGAAGGGCAGGATCACCATCTACGTCGTGAACGCCGATGGGACCGGGCTGACTGCGCTCACTGACGGAACAGGAAACGATCACGAACCGAGTTGGTCGCCCGACGGGTCGAAGATCGTCTTCGCGTCGGAGCGAGACGGTTCCGCGGGGATCTTCGTGATGAACGCGGATGGAACGGGCCTCCAACAGTTGACCAGCTCCGGCTATGCCTATTCTCCGCAATGGCTCCCTGACGGGTCGGGAATCCTCTACATGTGCGATCAGGCGGGCAACTACGACGCATGCGTGATGAATCCGGACGGAACGGGGATCGTCAACCTCACCAACCACCCCGCAGACGATTGGATCCAGGGGCGCGCATGCTCGCCCGACGGATCGAAGATCGCCTTCACGTCCGACCGCGACGGTCGCTGGGACATCTGGGTGATGAATCCCGACGGCTCCAACCCTGTGAACATCACGAACTCACTAGCCGTCGAGGACGCCTGGGGCTGGTCCCCCGACGGGACCAAGCTGCTGTTCGTGAAAGAACGAAAGCTCTTCTTCATGAGCGCGGACGGTTCAGGCGAGTCCCACGCCGTCGACACCATGGGGGATGCGTGGGTCGTGAACCCCGACTGGAGCCATGGCACGGGCACCGTACGCGCGCCTGTGCTCACACGATCTCCGACATGGCATGCGAAAGCCGTGGTGCCGCGATGAAACACGCGATACTCCTGTTCGGCCTGGCCGTCGCGGTCGCGTCCTGCCGGGACCACCCGATCGCCGCACCAGCAGACGGTCCCCAGTTCGCGGCGACGAAAGACTGCGATGATCCCAAGTGGCAAGACCGTCCGGCGTGCACGGGTGGCAACGGCGACGAAGGTCCTTACGATGTCACAGACCTCGGGGCGCTGCCTGGGAGGAAGATCTCGCCTGGAGACCCGCTACTCATCGCCGGGATGAGCGAGACCGCCGGTGGCGACACCACCGCTGTCGTGTGGACCGTGTCTGCGGCCGGTGTCCGCCTCGACGTCTTACCCCTCGCGGACGGCTTCAGCGACGCATCAGCCTACGGTATCGACGATCACGGCACCTACGTGTCGGGGTATGCGGACACCCACGTGAGTGGCGACCTCGTGCGACTAGCCGCGCGCTGGGACTGGAACGGAAGCTGGCAGATGACCCCGCTCGATCCGCTGACCGGATACCTCATGGGGATTTCCCTCGCCGTGAACGAGCAGGGGCACGCGGTCGGTTGGAGTACGGCAGGAGACAGCGACACGAGGCCACAGAGGGTCGCGACCCTCTGGCCCCTCGACGGAACAGCGAGCGCGCTCGCATCCCCGCTCGGTGGCGTGAGTCGAGCGCGCGGTATCAACAACCAGGGATACATCGTCGGCGAGAGCTGGACGCAAGCAGATGCGTACTCACACGCCATTCTCTGGCTCACCGACGGCACTCCGTGTGACCTCCACCTCGGCGATCCGCAAACCACAGAGCCGAGCCGAGCGAACGGCATCACGGACGTGTTCACCGACGGAGGCACACAGGTCGTGCTGGTGGCAGGTCATGAGGGACGCCGCGCTCGGGTGTGGAAGGTCTCTGTGTCGGACTGCGCCGTGCTCGGCAGTTGGACGATGAGCATAGAATCAGACGCGATCGCCGTCAGACGTGTGAATGGCGGCTGGGAGGCGACCGTGAATGACCTGTCCACCCCATACGGCGTGCCAGTGGTGTGGCCCTCGAGCGGCGAGCACACGGTCCTGGCGGATCAGGGCAGAGCCGTCGGTATCAACGGCGCCGGTCAGATCGTCGGGCGCATCAGGGCGCAGGGCGCGGATCGCGCAACCTTGTGGTTACCGGAGCCCTGACGGACAAGGTCAGGCGATCTGGCACGGATCAGGAAAGCCGGCCCATTGCTCTCTCTGCGTCGCCGGCATCGGTTCGAGGGTTGAAACCCTCGCTTGGCCCCTGCGGCGTGGGTTACCAGCTCAAGCCGTACCCGAACGCGAACAGTGGATCGTAGTCCTCGTCGGCGACGTTGATCGGATGTTGGTCCGCCGAGCGCGGCCACGAGAACGAGAGCTTGCCTGAGGGCGCATAGTCGCCGAACAGCACGTCGGCGATCCCGTCGCCCTCAGTACCCGGCAGCCAGATGGCCGCGAACGCGTCGCTCGCCTCGAGTGCCTCGGTAACGATCAGCGGCCGCCCGGAGATCAGTAGTGTGATGACCGGCACACCTGCGGCCGCCGCGTTCGCGACGACGGCTCGATCCTCGTCACGCAACTCGAGTTCCAGATCGTCACCGTACATCTCGGCGTACGGCCGCTCGCCTACCACCACGACGACCGCATCCGCACCCTCGGCGCCGGTCCCGTCCGCCGAGTGCGTGACCTCGGTCCCTACCGCGACCGCCTTCCTGATCGCATCGAGGATCGTCGTGCCTTCAGTGATTGCCCCCATCGCGCCCTGCCACTCGATCGTCCAGCCGCCGCTCTGCATGCCGATGTCGTCGGCGCCCGGCCCGACCACGTGGATCCTCCCCACGTCCTTGGCCAGAGGCAGCACATCGCCCTCGTTCTTCAGCAGGACGAAGGACTCGCGCAC
>JBDHDN010000641.1:0-2016 GCA_039591485.1 Gemmatimonadota bacterium | reverse complement strand
CAGGCGTATGAGACAGCGGAGCCAGTCAATCACGTCGCCGCTGGATTCCCGCTCGAGTGCGAGACCTGCCACACGACCGTCGCGTGGCAACACGCGTTGCGGTTCGACCACGTTACCGTGAGCAACGGGTTCCCGCTCGACGGGCGCCACGCGGAGATCCGGTGTGCGAGCTGCCACGATCCGGCGACGATGCAGCCGATCTTTCCGACACGGGATCCCAATGACTGCTACGCGTGCCATCAGGCCGACCATGCTCGGGAACACGGCAGCGCGTTCCCAACGACGTGCGTCGACTGTCATACGGTATGGGGGTGGGAAGGCGCCGAATTCGATCACGCTCGGGTTGCACCGCAGTTCCCCCTCGAAGGGCCGCACGCCGGTGTGGCATGTGGAGCTTGTCACCGGACGGATGACTGGTCGCTGATCAACCACCCCACCGGGCCGGATGACTGCTATGCGTGCCACGCCGCGGACTATCAGCGTGAGCACGGTGGCAGTGGCTTCCCGACAAACTGCCTCACGTGCCATCAGCCGGGCTCTTGGGACGATGCGTCGTTCTCCCAGCACGATGCGGTCGCCTTTCCGATCTACAGCGGGAGGCATCAGGGCACGTGGCAGACCTGCGACGTTTGCCACACGGTGGCGGGCGACTTCAAGGTGTTCAGCTGCCTGCAGTGCCACGAGCACAGTCAGGCCCGCATGGACGCAGAACACGGCGGGCGCTCAGGCTACGCGTACGACAGCCAGGCGTGCTACTCCTGTCACCCGTCGGGAAGGGGGGACTGACCATGTGGTGCGACGCCCCGACCTGCCGAGCGGCGTGGCTGCTGCTCCTGCTCGCAGCGGCCGGTAGTGCCACGCCGGGAATCCTCCGCGCACAGGAAACTCGACGCCGGGCGGTCGTCGAAGAGATCGCCGGTGAGAACATCTATCTCTCGGTCGGCGTCGAGGCCTCCGTCGCCACCGGCGACACCTTGCGCATCTACCGCGATCGTGAGGGGCCGTACCTCGGCGCATTGCGGGTCGTCGCCAGTTCGTCGACGCGCTCGGTGACCGTGTTCGTCGGTGAAGCTTTCCCGGTCACTCGCGGGGTCGCCCTCTGGTTCGACGCATCGGGAGCCGTGGAGACTGGGGCATCCGCATTCGGCGGCGCCGCCGACGCCCGCCGGGCGCAGCGGACGGGCCGGGGGGGACCAACGGCACACGGTCGACTGTCACTGGATTTCAACGGCCTGCAGAGCACGACGCGCTGGCTCTCGAACGAGTGGCAGGAAACGGAGCGGTGGTTCGCGACCCCAGCCGTCGGCTTCCGAATGACGGCGACGGATCTCCCCGGCGGCCTGACGTTTCGGGTGTCATCACGGGGCCTGTACCGCTACAGCGACCCGGGGCTCGTCGAGCCGGATCTTGCGGTGCATGTGTACGAGATGTCGCTGACGAAGGCCTTCACGGGTGTGCCCGTGACGGTCATGGCGGGACGGTTCGCCAGCCCGTACGAGTTCTACTCTGGCTATTGGGATGGGGGACTGCTGCGTCTTGGCGGCCGCTCGGTGGGAATCGGGATCGCCGCAGGTCTGCAGCCCCGACGGGCCGATCAGGCACCGAGCGCCGATCTGCCGAAGTACACGATCTTCGCGGACCTGGCGCTCACCGGTCGAGGCGTCCACTACAGCACCGATCTCTCGTACCATCGCGTACGCCCACGCGACCAGGCGTTGTTTGATCGGACGTTTGTCGGATGGTCACAGTCGCTGCGGATCGGGCGCCTGAGTCTGACGAGCGACGCACAGGCCGACCGCGATCCTGAGGCGCAGGAGTGGAGGCTGTCTCGTCTGCAGGGCACCGGCTCGCTGAGGCTGACGCGAGGTGTCCAGCTGCGGGGACGGTACGACCGGAGCCGGCCGTACTTCATCTTCCGCACGACTTCCCTGCTGCCGTTTGCGCGCGAGCGGATCAGTGGTGGCATCGGCTACTACGGTGCCCGAGCCGCCGCAAGTGCCGATGTCGGGATGGGCC
>JBDHDN010000640.1:0-2019 GCA_039591485.1 Gemmatimonadota bacterium | reverse complement strand
CCGACCCTGCGCGGGGGCATCGCCCCGGTCGGCCGCCCGGCGCAGCCACGACTCCGCCATCTGCGCATCGCGCCGGACGCCTATGCCTTCCGCGTAGGCGATGCCCAAATCCCGCTGGGCGGGCGGGTACGCTGCCTCGGCTGCGCGTGCAAACAACGCTGCGGCACCCTCTTCGTCGCGATCGCCCCCACGGCCGTCGCGGATCATGAGGGCCAGCCGGTACGTGGATGGCGCGTGGCCCGCATCGCTCGCGAGCTGATAGTGCGTCCGCGCGACGCTGGGATCGGTCGGGACCCCGTTGCCCCGCTCGTACATGAGGCCCTGGACATAGCTGCCGAGCGGATCACCCGCATTCGCCGCCAGAAAGCAGAGGCGCCGGGCCTCCGTCCACGCCTGTTGCGCATACGCGGTCTCACACGTGAGCGACGGCGCCGTATCAGCCGGCGCCGCCACCACTGCTGTCGTCTCCACCGGTGCCGCCGGCTCGCGCGGAGGCTGCGGCCGCCGTCGCGGTTGCGGTGGCGCCCGGCTCTGCTGGCGCTCCATCGGCGGCGCCGTCCAGATGAGCGACTGCCCGTCGGATAGGGGCAGTGAGTCCACGACGGCCTCGTATCCGGGCGCCTCCACGCGGAAGACGTGAAGCCCGGGCAGGAGCGTAATCGTCGTGTCCAACGGATAGGCACGGCCGTCGATACTGACTACGGCACCGTTGGGCACCCGGCCGCGGAGCATGACCTCGACCGACCCGACGGGCGCGGCTGCGTCGGCTTCCGCAGTTCCCTCTCCGCGTGCTCGCAGGCGATCCCACAGCGCGAAGAGGATCGCCGCCGTCACGATCGCAGCCACCACGAACCCGAGAATCGTCAGGGTGCGGCGGGGTGGCAGGCTGAGTCCACCTCGCTTTCGCAGCCGGGGGGCGGGCCGGCGCGGGGCCGGCGCCTTCCGCGGCGGCGGTGCGGCGTGCGGCGCCGCCGCCGAGGGCGGCCGCACCTTCGGCGCGGCTTTCGGCGCATCGCCGAGCAGCTCGTCGGCGAGCGGCTTGAGCACCCGCGTTTTGTTCAGCGCATACTCCTCTCCGCCGGCGGCCGTCTTTTCCTTGAGAAGCCGAAGGGCGACGAGACCACCGGAGGCGAGATCACGGGCGAAGTACACGCGACCTCCACCTTCCGCCTGATCCATCTCGCCTAGCACCTCGAACTCGCCGGCGGAGGCATCCTTCACCGCTTGCAGCAGTTCCTCCGAGGAGTGCAACTCCGTTGACAGACCAGACAAATCACTGCCACACTGCGGGCAAAACCGTCCCCACCCCCGCTGCGGCGCGCCACACTTGGGGCAGGAGCTCTCCACCGCGGGCATCGAGCTGTCGAGCTGTTTCACGACCTCGAGGGTGAACTCGTCGGGGGTAGCACCCTGTTCCAGTCGGAGAGCCACCAGCCGCTCGGAGGAGAGATCCCGCGCGAGGTAGACGATCGTGCCGCGCTGTCCACGACCCATCTCGCCCACCACCTCGTACTCGCCTTCGGCCGCGTCGCGCACGGCCTGCAGGAACTCGTCGTCCGGCGCAGGACTGTCCTGCAGGGTCGGGAGGCTGAGCTTGGTCGCCCCCTCCCGCCTGAGCATGTCGGCGTGGTGGTGATCACCTGTCATCGGTCACGTCCTCCCCGCCCTTCCAGAGTGGATCTTGAGGCGCTGCTCTGCAAAGGTATGGAGGGTGCGACTGAGAGAAAAGGTCGGTGAACGACCCTCCCGGCGCGTCGCAACACTGACCGTAGCCCCCGCCCCACCACGGAAGCGCTCTGAGTGGCTAGGCGACGGGTCGGTCACTCGCTGTACCGCGGGGACTGAGGTCACCGCGGCGCCCTAGAAGGGGCCGCGAGGGGCTGGCGTCGCTTTGGTGTGCGGGGCCGCCGCGGGCGGCTTGTCCGGGTGTGCAGCGCTACACGTTCCGGTGTCTGAACGTGATCCGGCCGCGCTCGAGATCGTAGGGAGAGAGTGCGACCGTCACTCGGTCGCCGGCCA
>JBDHDN010000639.1:0-3312 GCA_039591485.1 Gemmatimonadota bacterium | reverse complement strand
TTCTCGACCGCGCTCGGCACCATCGTGGTTGGGGTGGCGGTCGGTCCAAGCGGTCTCGATCTGCGCAGTGTGGTGGGTGGCGTGCTGGGGTCGGCCGGGGAGCCGACGGTGACGATCGTGCGGGACCTTCGGGTGCCCCGCGTCCTGCTTGCCTTCCTCGTCGGTGGCAGCCTCGGTGTGACCGGTGCGGCGCTGCAGGCCCTCGTGCGCAATCCGCTGGCGGACCCCTATCTGCTTGGCCTCTCCGGTGGAGCGGGACTGGGCGCGGTCACGGCGATTGCACTGGGTGCCGCGTCGCCGTGGGCCGTGCCGCTTGCAGCACTCGTGGGGTCATTGGGAGCCATCGCGCTCGTGTATCGCCTCGCCCTCATCGCCGGGGCGGGTCTGGACGTTCGTGTGCTGCTCTTGGCCGGGGTGGTCATTGGGGCGTTCGCTGCCTCGCTGATGGGTGCCATCATGGCCTTGGTGCCGGCCCCGGAGGTCCGCAACGCGCTGCTCTGGTTGCTCGGCAGCTTCAGCCGTGCGTCGTGGCCGGCCGTGTTGCTGTTTGCCGTCTATGCGGCGGTGCCGCTGGTCATACTGTACCGACTGGCCCGCCCGCTCGACCTGCTGACACTCGGGGAGGAACCTGCGGGGTATCTCGGCGCGAACGTGGCCCGTACCCGGCGCACCCTGTACGTGATGGCCTCACTGCTGACGGCGGTTGCGGTCGCACTGTCTGGTATCATCGGCTTCGTGGGCTTGATTGTGCCCCACGCGGCACGATTCACCTGGAGCCGGCTCCATCAAACGCTGCTGCCGGCCACCTTCCTGCTCGGTGGCTCTCTCATGGTCATCGCGGACGCGGTAGCCCGCACCGCGTTCGCACCGCTGGAGCTCCCCGTCGGGGTGGTGACGGCCCTCATCGGTGTGCCGGTGTTCGTCGCACTGATACGGAAATGGGCTGCCTGATGATCGAAGCGCATGCCGTCACCTACCGGTATCCCTCCGCCGATCGAGATGCGGTGCACGAGGTGGGCTTCGCGCTCGGTCTGGGTGAGGCCGTGGCGGTCGTCGGACCGAACGGCAGCGGCAAGACGACGCTCCTCCGGCTGCTGCTCGGCGTCCTACAACCGCAGTACGGCGAAGTCACGCTGGCACAGAAGCGTCTCTCACAGTGGACGAGAAGGGAACTCGCCCGTCTCATCGGTGTCGTGCCACAGCGGGAGGACCAGTTGTTTCCTCTGGAGGTTGGAGAGGCCGTTCTCTTCGGCCGGTATCCACACCTGGGTGCATTGGGCCTGCGACGTGGCACACCTGGCCAACCGGCGGGTGTCGACCCTATCCGGCGGTGAGTGGCAGCGGGTGCGGATCGCCCGCGCCCTCGCCCAAGAGCCCCGGGTTCTCGTGCTCGACGAACCGACGGCCAATCTGGACGTGCGTCATGAGATGGAGGTGTTCGAGCTCGTCGCAGACTTGGTCAGGAACGAGGGGCTTGGGGCGATCGTGGTAACCCACCACGTGAACCTGGCGGCGCGGTACGCCGATCGGGTGTTGGTGCTCGACGACGGTGCGGTCCGTGCCACCGGTTGTCCGGACGCCGTGCTCACCGAGCATGTCCTGCGGGACGTGTTCGAGTGGCCGGTGGCAATGACGGAGTGGAGCGGGGTCCCGCAGTTCGTCCCGTTGCGGCGCCGTGAGGTGGAGGGCGACGCGCGCGGGGCCGATCGAGCTTTGGGGAGGGAGGCAGAGCGAAATGGAGCCGACTAGCGTGGCGGACCGATGGCTCGGTGTCGTGCTCGTGGCGATCCTCATCACACTTGTGGCCGAGGGCAGCCAGGGGCAGGAACCGGCGGACACCGCGCGGCTCGAGCCGGTCGTCGTCACGGCGAATCGCATGGCAACGCCGGCGGCCGAGGTGACCGCGGCGGTCTCCGTTCTGGACGGGCGCGATCTCGAGGCTCGCGGAATAGCCACCGTCGCCGATGCGTTGCGGGACGTCGTGGCGGTGAACGTCGTACGCAACGGGTCGCACGGGGGATTGACCAGCGCATTCGTGCGCGGAGGTGAAGGCGATTACGTCAAGGTGCTCGTCGACGGAGTCCCGATCAATGAGCCGGGCGGTACTATCGATCTCGCGCATCTCACCACAGACAACGTCGAGCGAATCGAGATCGTGCGGGGGCCGGTCAGTGTCCTGTACGGCTCGGATGCGGTGTCGGGGGTCATCCAGATCTTCACCCGCCGCGGTTCCGGAGCGCTGCACGGCGACGCGAGTGTGCGGGCCGGCACGTACACGTCGGTCGATGCGAATGGTGGGATTGCGGGCGGAGCCGACGTGGTCGACTACGCGGTGGCCGCCGCCCGGTCTCAAACCGACGGCATCTACGAGTCGAACAACGAGTACTCCAATACCGTGTGGAACGGCACGATCGGCGTATCAGTGGACGGTCGAAGCGGCGCCCGCGTCACCGCGCGCTACGGTGCCAGCGAGTACCACTACCCGACGGACGGCGTTGGGGCGGTTGTCGACGACAACGCCGTCCAACGGCGAGATGAGATCGCAGCGGGAATCGAAGCGCGCCGAGAGCTCTCCACTGGGGTAGAGGTTCGTGCCGCGCTCGCGCTGAGCCAGGCGGACAGCGAGATCGACGATCGCCCCGACGGCCCCGCCGATACGCTGGGGTACTATGCGTATTCGAGCGTGCGGCGTACGAAGCGGCAGTCGGCTGACCTGCGCGCGCATGTTCAGCTCCCACTGATGACGCTGCTGTCCGTCGGAGGCTCGCTGGAGTGGCAGCGCGAGCACGCCGAGGAAGAGACCGCGAGTGCGTACGGTCCGAGCGCTGCCTCGAACGACAGGCGGGGTCTATGCCGAGCTTCGGAGCGGCCCGCTCGAACGACTTTCCGTCACCCTCGGAGGGCGTCTCGACGACAACAGCGCGTTCGGCACGTTCGTGTCCTACCGTGGCGGTGTCAGCTACGCGTTACCCACGGGTATGCGCGTTCGGGGGACCGTCGGTACGGGGTTCAAGGAGCCCACTTTCCTCGAACACTTTGCCGAGGGGCCGTTCGCACGGGGGAATCCAGAACTTCGGCCTGAGCGCACGCACTCCTGGGAGGTGGGCATCGCCCAGTCGGTGTGGGCGGAGCGCCTGGTCGTGACGCTGAACTGGTTCACACAGCAGTTTCGCGACCTTGTGCAGTACACGTTCGTACCGCCAGAACATGGAGGCCCCAACTTCTTCAATGTGGCTGCGGCCGATGCCGAGGGAATCGAGGCCGAGGTCATGCTGGCAATACCGCTCGGCGTGCAGCTGAGCGGCACCTACA
>JBDHDN010000638.1:0-2057 GCA_039591485.1 Gemmatimonadota bacterium | reverse complement strand
CTCGGGATCGACGACAGGGATGCCATATCGGGTCATGTGAATGGCATCGAAGTCGCAGGACACCTCGCAGTCGGAGAGACCGAGGCATCCCCAGCGGCATCCCTTGCCGCCGCCCGCCACCGCGGCCGCCGCCTTGCACGTCTCGAGGCCATGGTAGTCGGCCTGCTGCACCGCGACGTTGCTGCCGCCGGCGCACAGGAGCCGCGCAACGCGCTTGTTCGCCTCGCCGGCCTCGACACCCAGGAACTCGGCGAGTTGAACGACGTCGTCGGCCCCCATCACGGTGCACCCGGCCGGCCTGATCCGGCCTTCGACGACACCCTCGGCAAACGCGCGGCATCCCGCCTCGCCGCATGCGCCGCAGTTGGCGTTGGGCAGCATGTCGGCTACGGCGTCGATGCGCGGATCTTCCCACACCTTGAACTTGCGATGAGTAAGAGCGATGAGGCCCGCAAACGTGAGCCCCAACGCGCCGAGGATCGCCACCGAGACGAGGATCGCCGTCGCGCTCATCGGTCCAGCTCTACAGGTCGCTGAAGTTGGCCTGGCTCAGCAGCCAGGCGGCCAGCTTGTCGGCGGGAGCAAGCGGCGCGGTCGCCTGGGCTGTCTCGCCACCCGGGGCCGCTGCCGGCGCCGCGGCCAGCGCCCGGAGCTGCCGGAGCTCCTCGCTCTGCTGCTGGCCGCTGACGCCCCCGATCGACAGCCGCGGCTCGCGGTCAGGGAGATACGTCACGGAGAGGCGGTCCGCGAGCAGCGTACCGGCGGCCGGGTCGTGCACGAACCGCGCGGCGTCGTCGGGCACCAGCGCGCCGATGCCGGGGCCGTCGTGCACCGCGAGCCGGTCGAGGCCCGTACCGTCGCTCGTCTGAATCACGAACGTGCCCGGCGTGATCAGTCGGACCAGCGGGGCCGGTGCGCACTTGCTCCGCACGACGAGCACGATCTTCTGTGCCCCGTCGAGAAACTCCGCCAGGCGCTCGGCACGAAGGTCCGCACCATCCACGGTGACGACGAGCGGGGGCGCGAGGCGGCGCTCGCCTTTGCTCCACTTGACAAACGGGAACGAGCCGAGCGAGCGGGCGTGCTCGTTACCACGATGGCTTCCGGAGCGGGTCAGCTCGAAGATCCGCACTGCGCCGAACGCCCGGCCGATCTCTTCAAGGGCGCGGGCTACGACCTCGCGAATGTCGCTGCCGGGCTTCACATGCGTTACGAACAGGTCGTGGTTGCGCTTGGTGAGCTCGGCAATGGTGTCGTGGGCCTGCTCGATGGTCTCAAGCGTCAGACCGTCGAGCCTGATCTCGCTCTCGAACAGCGTCGCGAGACGGTCGGTATTGAAATGGCCTGTAGCGAAGGGCCCCAGCTCCGCGGCGATGCGATGGGCCCCGCCGTTTTCCGAGCCCCGATGTTCGTTGAGGAAGCTCTGCACCTGCTCCGCCGTCGAGCCAAGTGCGGCGCGGAACGCGTCGCGCTGACCTTGCATGGCGGCAAGAGCGAGCTCCACCCGGTCGTCAGACGGCATACGTGTCCAGCTCCTCATTGAGAATGGCAATCTTCTCGTCCACGGTTTTCGCCGGTACCGCCCGCACCTGCTCGTACACCGGGATGTCATCGTTCCGGTAGAACACGCCAAGCCGGATCTTGTCGTCGAGCTGAGCGAGGCGGAACGCGTTCACCAGGTCCGCCGGGTCGTGGTACACGGTATTGGTATAGAGCTTCTCGAGGTCCTTGACCTGCACCCCGTCCGGATGGACCAGCAACTCGATCGTGTCCGGGTTGCGCATGGCCTCGAGGAAGAGGTTGTCAGTGTACTGCGGGCACCGCTGCAGGATGCGCACGAACGAGAAGCCCGGGTGGTGATAGGCGGCCCGGATCGTCTCGTAGATGTGGTCCGGTACCCAGTCACCCGTCTGTGCCACGAACGACGCGTTCTCCACGCCGAGGGTGGTGGTGATGGGATTCATCGCATCGATGTACGCTCCGCGGGGCTGCGTGTTGCTCCTGAGGCCCTTCGGACTGGTGGGTGACGTCTGGTTCTTGGTCAGCCCGTAGACACC
>JBDHDN010000637.1:0-2069 GCA_039591485.1 Gemmatimonadota bacterium | reverse complement strand
CCCAAGTCCATGTCAAGAGCGCCGCCGCCGCCGGCACCCCCGCGTTTGTCACCGGGCACTTCGGCCCCGTTAACGCCGCCTCCGAGGCTGCTCTCCGGGCTTCCGCCAAGAGCGCGCTCCAGGGCATCGTGATCGAGCACTTTGGCGCTGCTGGCAATGAAGAGATGGTTGCCACCAAGGTGGGCAAGGACAAGGTCGGGGCGCTTCACGTGCGCTTCAAACAGGAGCTCAACGGTCTGCCCGTGGCTGGTGCCGGTATGGTACTCCATGCCCACGCCGATGGCACGATCTTCGCTGTCAACGGCGACTTCGTTCCTGGTGGCGACCTTCCCGTCATACCCACCCTCGGCGCCATGACTGCTCTTGGCCAGGCCAAAATTAATGGTGCCCGAGTCAGCGAGCCCGAGCTCAGCTACGTGCTCGGTGCTGATAGCCGCGGCCACCTCGCCTGGAAAGCCACCTTTGAGTATGTGAACGACGCCGGCCCCCAGCGCGACGAGGTCTTCGTCGACACGACCACTGGCAAGATCGCCGCCCGCCACCCGCAGATCAAGTACGCCCGCGCTCTCGAAACGCAGGACTGCCACCAGAAGACAAGGCGCTGCACCGTCGAATCGACCTCTTCCGGCGTCATCAATACCGGCGACAGGGCGATCGACGATGCCCACAACTATGCCATCGCCACCTACAACTACTACGCGAACAACCACGGCCGCGACTCGATCGACGACGCCGGCCTGACCCTGAAATCCCGCGTCCACTACAACCGCAACTATAACAACGCCTTCTGGGACGGTACCCAGATGACCTACGGTGACGGCGACGGGGTGACGTTCATCCCGCTGTCGCAGGATGCCGACGTGGTCGCCCACGAGCTCACCCACGGTGTGACCGAGCGTACCTCGGGCCTCATCTACTCGTACGAGTCGGGGGCCTTGAACGAGGCCTGGTCCGACATCTTTGGCGCCATGGTCGACCGTCAGGAAGGGGCTTTGGACCCTGACGACCCTGACATTTGGTTCGTGGGCGAGGACATCTACACCCCGGGCACACCCAATGACGCCCTGCGCAACATGGCCGACCCAGCTGAGTTTGGCGACTACGACTACTGGCCGACCCGCTATACCGGCTCCTCCGACAACGGCGGCGTGCATTGGAACTCCGGGATCGCCAACCTCGCCTTCGTGCTTCTGGTCGAGGGCGGTACGCATCCGCGCGGCAAAACCTCGGTGAACGTGACGGGCATCGGCTTCGATGCCGCCGCGGACATCTTCTACAACGCCAACGTCGACTGCTTGACCCCGAGTTCGAACTTTGCCGCTGCCCGCTACTGCACGGCGGACATATTCGGTGGCCCGCACGCCGCCGCGGTCCACCTCGCCTGGGACGCCGTTGGCGTGCCGAACGCCCCGCCGCCGCCGCCAAACTCACCGATCACGTTGAGCGACGATGTGCCGCTGGGCAACCAGTACGCCGTCACGGGCAACATCCAGCCGTACATCCTCGACGTGGCTGCCGGCCACACGGTGACCTGCACCACGTCCTGCAATAACGGTGACGCCGACCTCTACCTGCGCTTTGGCACCGAGGCGGAACCCAACCCCAACAGCACCGTCAACGAGTGCGGGAGCTACTCCCCGGACTCGAACGAGAGCTGCACCACGGAGGCGGCATCGAGTGCGTCTACCCTTTATGCGGGGGTCCACGCATACGCCGGTTACACCGACCTGACGATCATCTGTACGAGCACTGACGGCACGAACGGTGGCGGTGGCAGCTGCAGTCCTAAACGCGCCAGCTGTACCACGGACGCCGACTGTTGTTCCGGTAACTGCGGTGGCAAGCCCGGGTCTCGCACCTGCCGCTAAGACGACAACAGTGAACAGCCCTAATCCCCGAGAAGGCCCTGGGAGAACCCAGGGCCTTTTCTTCTTGGCCGTATGGTCAAATTTTTGCCAGATCAAATGTCGGAATAGTCTTGTGAAATTCCGTCAGATTGGGCTCAATCCACGCATGGAGCCGGGAATCTGATCCCTGGCATTTCCATGGATAGCCAAGTGAATTGTTTG
>JBDHDN010000636.1:0-2069 GCA_039591485.1 Gemmatimonadota bacterium | reverse complement strand
TCCAGCCAGGCGTGGTGAAGTCCATGCCCAGCGGGGTCTTGATCATGCCCAGGCGAATGAACGCGGTGTTGCCGAACTTGTAGGCGACAAAAGCGTCCTTGATCATTCGTGGCATGCCCGCGTCGACGCCGAAAAGCCTCTCGTGGGGTTGATTGAAGTCGAGGAACAACTTGCCTGCGAGGCGACCGGTGAAGTAGTTGAACCCGACGCGGATTCTCTGGGAGTTGAAGAAAATCCCGCTGTCGTCGGCGCGGGACCGCAGTCGAATCTGCTCTCCGATGTCGGAACCGGACAGAGGAGAGCGGATGCCGTCCTGAACGCCATATAGCCAACCGTCACCGCCGCGCATTTCGAGCTGCGAGAACCCGTAGAGTTGGAGCTTGGTCTCCTGGGTGATGCCGAGATCCTGGTTGTCGATCGTCTCCTTCAGGGTGACCTTTGCCAGAGCCGCACCCGGGCTCAGCAAGAATGCCAGCGCGAGTGCGACACCCAACGCGCCCACCCATCGCCTTCGGTTCAACGTGCAACTCATACTTTCCTCCTGACCGTTCGGCCCCCTCCATGGCGGTGGGTAAACGGCGATTCGAAGCTACACACAAACTCGACCGGGGGTGGAGCAAGTCACATGCCTGCGGGACGCCGGAGCGTAGGCTGCGTAAACTATTGCAAATAGGCTATTTAGTTGTCGGTGTTACGTCCAAAGCCAGGAGGCGTAACCCGGGCGTAACAGACCTCGGTCGGGTGCGGGTGAGGATGAGAACGGGCCGTAACATTCCGCCGCGGCGGAGGGGGTCAAGACTCGACGGAGATCTCGTAGTGCTTGAGCTTCTCCCACAGCGTCTTGCGGCTGATTCCGAGCAACTCCGCCGCGTCGGTCCGGCGGCCGTGGGTGACGGCCAACGCCGCGCGGATCGCCTGGATCTCGGCCTGCTCCGTCGCCTGATGCAGCGAGATCGCCTCCGTGGGGGTGGGTTCCACGGGCGCTTTCGGGGAGGTGCCCCGCAGGGTCGCCGGCAACTCCTCGACCGTCACGTGCGACCCGCGGCAGAACAGCACGGCGCGCTCGACGACATTGCGTAGCTCGCGCACGTTTCCCGGCCAGGCGTACGAATCGAAGATCTCGTAGACCGCGTCGCTGAAGTCCTCGATCTTCTTGCCGCTGCTTCTGAGGAACTCCTGGAGGAACGTCGAAGCGAGCAGCGGGATGTCCTCGCGCCGGTCGCGCAAAGGGGTACGTGAATCGCGACCGTATTGATACGAAAGTACAGGTCCTCGCGAAAGTTCCCCTCGGCGATCGTCTCTTCCAGTGGTCGCAGCGAGGCGGAGATGATGCGCACGTCCACGTCGATGGGGCGGTTCGAGCCCAGGCGCTCGATCTGGCGTTCCTGGAGTACACGCAACAGCTTCACCTGAAACGTCAGCGGCAGCTCGCTGATCTCGTCCAGGAACAGCGTTCCGCCGCTCGCCGCCTCGAATCTCCCGATACGCCGTTGGCTGGCACCGGTAAACGCGCCCTTCTCGGAACCGAACAGCTCCGATTCGATCAGCGTCTCGGGCAGAGAGGAGCAGCTCACGCGGATGTAGCTCTGCCTGCGTCGCCGGGAGTTGTAGTGGATGGCGTTGGCCACCATCTCCTTGCCGGTTCCGCTCTCGCCGTGGACCAACACGCTGGCGTCCGAATCGGCCACGACCTCGATCAGGTCGAAGAGCTGCTGCATCGGCTTGCTCTTGCCGATGATCTTCGCGAACGAGTGTCGCTTCTCCAGCTGCTGCTGAAGCCGGACGTTTTCCTCGCGCAGTCTACGGATCGACGCGAGGTTCTCGAGCCGCACCATCAGCTGGCTCATCGACAGAGGCTTGGTGATGAAGTCCGTCGCGCCCTCTCGCATCGCCTCCACGGCACGTTCCACCGTGCCGTGTGCGGTGATCATCACCACGTGAGTCTCCGGCTCGAGGATCTTGATCCGGCGCAGCAGTTCCATCCCGTCCATGCGCGGCATCACGAGGTCCACGAGAACCAGCGGGTGCACGTGCTTCTCGAACAGGGTCAGGCCTTCGACGCCGTCCTC
>JBDHDN010000635.1:0-2075 GCA_039591485.1 Gemmatimonadota bacterium | reverse complement strand
TGGGCTGTCCGGCGCCATCCGACACCGTCATCGGCGTCCTGATCGCCGAATCGGATTCGATCGAGATCCTGGGCGGAAACACCACGACCAAGGGGCTTCCACCCATTCGGGAAGATCCCACGATCACCGATTCCTCGCTCACGACCTTCGGTGACCTCGACTGGGCCAGCCTGCGCGACATCGCGACGCTGATTGTGCCGCCGAACACCGCGGGGACACCGTACAGCATCTGGCCCAGCGATGCGGGATGCACTGGGATCACCAACTGGGGTGAGCCGTGGTATCCCGGCCATCCGAACCTCTCGCCCTCGCGGCCGTACAACGCGAACTGCGTGGATCACTATCCGATCGTGTACGTCGACGGCGACCTGCACGTCGCTCAGCAGCGGGGGCAAGGAGTGCTGATCGTGAACGGCAACCTGACGGTCACCGGTCTCACACGGTTCTACGGGCCGGTGTTGGTCCGGGGCACCGTGGTCGCGGAGGGCGGCGGCAACAACGTGCCGCACTTCTATGGCGGTATCATCGCGGCGGACTTCACCGGCTCCCTCGACTCCAACCGGGTCGCCGGGAATGGTGAGATCCACTACTCGTCGTGCGCGATCCGGAAGGCGCTGGCGGGCAGTGCTGGTGCGGCCGTGCTTCAGGAGCGGCACTGGGCGAACCTGAACTGAGGCATCGATCCACCACGCGTGACGTAACTCACAGCGGTAAATGGACTTGTTGGCGACAAGTTAAAGTAGGTTGGAGCTTGACAAAAATCCGGGCGGGTCATACTGTAGTCTGCCGCCCACACATTCTATCTCGTTAAACGGTCGGGAGATATGGCTCTTTTCGGACTTGGGCGCTCGAAGACGACGGTGGCGATCGATGTGGGCAGCGGGCTGATGAAGCTCGTGGCGATCGATCACAGCGGGGGCGAGCCCGAAATCGCCCGCGTCGCCGTGGCACCGGTGATCGGCAGTGCCATCGTCGAGGGGGAGATCATGGATCCCGACATCGTGGCGGACACGATCCAGGGTCTCTTCCGGTCGGCCGGCATCAGCAACAAGCGGGTCGTCGTCGCCGTGGGCGGACGCGACGTCATCGTGAAGAAGATCCAGGTCGATCGCATGAAGGAGAGCGAGGCCTTCGACGTCGTCCGCTGGGAGGCGCAGCAGCACGTGCCCTTCGATATCGAAGCGGTGGAGTTGGATTTCCAGATCCTCGACCCGGAGGAGTCGGGTATGCAGATGGACGTGCTGCTCGTCGCCGCAAAGCGCGACCTCGTCGAGGAGAAGACACAGCTGCTCGCCCAGGCCGGCCTCGAGCCCGCCGTGGTCGATGTCGACGCGTTCGCCCTGCACAACGCGTTCGAGGTCAACTACCCCGACGCGATGCGCGGGGGGGTGGCGCTGCTCAACATCGGGCACGAAGTGACCAACGTGAACATCCTGCTCGACGGCGTGCCGCTCCTCACCCGCGATCTCGCCGTCGGAACGCGCAAGTTCCGTGAGGATCTCCAGCGGGAGCGCGGCATGTCGGCAGAAGAGGCCGACGGGCTGCTCAGGGGCTACGAGCTGACGTCGGATCTGCAGCCGTTTTTGGAGAACCGGGGCGAGGAGATCGCCGTGGGGCTGGAGCGGGCCAGCGCGTTCTTGCAGACGGCAACGGGAGACATTGCCGGCGTCGAGCGCGTGTACTGCTGCGGCGGTGGTGCTCGGGTGCCGGGGTTGATCGACACGCTGGCGCAGCGACTGCGGATGCCCGTGCAGGCTGCGACGGCACTGCAGCGCCTGCAGGCGAAGGATGGGGTGTTCGACACCCTCAATGCGGACGAAGTCGGGCCACTGCTGATGCTCGCAACCGGCCTGGCGCTGCGCAAAGCGGCGTAGGGGCCGGAGGGATCAACGGATGCGTATCGAAGTCAATCTGCTCGGAGGGGCCAAGCGGGCGCGCAAGAAGGCGGGCGCCGGGCTGCGGATGCCCGATTTCGGTCGGGTCTTCGCCCAGGTCAAGGACCCGCTGTTCGTTGGCGCCGTCGTTGCCATCGTGGCGGCCGTGCTGTTCATCGGCTCGCTGTTCACGGTCCAGCA
>JBDHDN010000634.1:0-2076 GCA_039591485.1 Gemmatimonadota bacterium | reverse complement strand
ATTTCCTCCCAATCACCCGTTGCGTGGTCGTTGTTCCCCATGCGCAGCTCGAGGCCCAGGTTGCTGCGGATGAAGAAGGCGTCGTGGAGCACCGTATGGTTCCGCCACGCCCAGGGTGCGCAGGCAAGGGCCATCCCGAGAACCACGAGCCCTGACATTGCCCAGGACCGCCGCGTTCGACGCCACCATAGCTCGAAGACCATCCAGCCCAGAACCACCGAGAGCAGCACGGGTTGCAGGTGAAACGCGATCCCGCACGCCAGCCCAAGGATGAATGATCGGCGCGCCGGGGGTTGCTCTGTCGTCCAGCGGCGCAGGAAGACGACGGCCAGCAGTGCGAGGACGAGCCCGGTCGCCTCCTCAGCGTTTCCGAATCGCAGCACGACGAACGATCCGACGATGCCGGCGAGCACGCCGGGCTCCCTACCTAACCCGAGCTTCTCGCCGAGCCAGGGGGCGAGCGCGTAGAGCGCAGACAGCGCCACAATGTTGAACAGAAAGGCTGCCACCCCGCCTGCCAGCCCCATGCCGAAGACACGCCAGAAGAACGCGTGTATGCCCGGGACCAGTGGGGGTAAGTGCGCGGTCGGTCCGCTGGGGATGATGTAGGGATCCGCGAACTCACCGCGCTCCACCAGTGCCGTCGCGATGGCGGTGTCCTCCATCCGGTCGTTCGGCAGGATGCGCCGTGCCGAGATGGTCGTCAGGTCGGCTACGCGGATCGAGAGGCCCAGGAGGAAGATGAGGATGAACGCGCGCGCCGGCGATCGCGCGACCCAGGCCACGGCTATCCGCAGCACTGTCACAGGCCGGTCCAGGAGTAGGGAGGCCACGAGCCGAATCTACGCCTCATCCTTCAAGACGCGGCCCGTCGACGGCGCGCCGGTCTCGCGGGTAGGCCCCTCCCATGGGTGACCGCGCGCGGCTTCGCGAGGTCATACACAATGGCGGCGGCGCGGTCGGTTGTGACCCATACACGGAGGCAGGGTCATGAGAGCGAATGGCAAGGTACTGGAGCTGGCGGCAGTCTGCGGGATCGTACTGGTGGTTGCCTGCGGCGATTCGCTGTCGGTCGACGTCGTCGCCGTGGGGGTCGATGGGAGCCCGGTGGTTTCCCCGATGGAACCAGGGGCATTCGCCGTCACCGCCGAAAACCTCGGTGACAAGCGTATCGTGTGGGGCTCGGGTAGCTCGTCCTGTCAGCTCGGGCTCACGGTGCAGGATGCCGACGGGCACCGGCACGATGTCGACTTTCGGGAGTGCACCGCCGACGTCGTCGAGCAGGGCCTCGATCCGGGTGAGTCGCGGACCGAGACGTTCCTGTGGGGTGGCTGGATCGTCGTTGACGAGCAGATCCAGACCCTGCCCTCGGGCCAGTATCGGGTTCGAGGAGTCGTGGGGGGGCGTGAGGAGAGCGAGCCGCTGGTCGTCTCGGTGTTGATACCGTAGCGACGAAAGGCCTGACTTGGGGGGGAGGCGGCACGCTGGATCGGCTGGCCCAAGGCCGTGACGTTCTCTGCTATCGCCCGATCGTCGTCGTCGCAGGCGTACACTCCCACTGCTCGTCACGGCACGCGGTGGCTGTGCCCTAGGCCCGCGGTAGAGCCACAGCCACGGTTCCACCGTCTCCCCACGTGGGAGCGGATGAACGTCCGTAGGTGTCTGCGTACGTACACGGACTGTGTCGTTTCGATACACGGGGGACCCGTCCGATGCGGAGTCCGGCACCGTGCACTTCGCCGGCCGCACCGCCCACGTGCGGCGCCGGTTCTTCCATGCCACCAGTTGTTCTCCTCCTGAAGACGTTGCGGGCTGCCGCGCGCTCCGAGCAGAGGCGATCGAGCGGCTGCCCACTCGCGCGTGCTCATGGAATCGCTTCGGAACTGCAGCGGAGGGGGTCCCCTGCCTCGCGCCGGAGCTTGTTAGAGGCAGGCGGGGCATATCCGCAGCGGACGGATGTGCACCTCGAGGGGTTGCTGGACACTCGACCTCACGAGCGTTGGCATCTGTCTTGCCAACAAAGTGTGACGTACGTCACATTTCAGGCGCGCCCGTACGGCGGGAAAGGGTGAGCGG
>JBDHDN010000633.1:0-2089 GCA_039591485.1 Gemmatimonadota bacterium | reverse complement strand
AAAGTCGCCGCCAATCCCAGCGGAATGGGTAGTACCGTCCTGAAGCCGTGAACGACGTCACGGCCGATCAACAGCGGTATTCCCAGTCGACTCTCCTCGACCGCGACGTGCTGCATCTCGTTGACGACGTCGACGTCGACCTCGTTGAGTATCGATCCGATCCGGCCGCGCCTGATCGTTTCGCGCAGCCCGTCCGGGATCTTTCCTTCCGCTCCGTTGAGCTGCGACATCTGACCGATCTTCTCGGCCAACGTCATCTTCCCGAGCAGGGCGGAAACACGGGCTTCGACATCAGCGTCCGTGGCGGCCGAGAGCGTGCCGCAGACCAGGAGAAGCCAAGAGATAAGAGCAAGTGCGAGGTGTGGCGCTCTGCGGGTCGCGCGGATTCCGGTCACATTGGGCCTCAGGATCAGAACTGGTAGCTGAAGCGGACTCCGTAGGTCCGGGGCATGCTGAAGCTGCCCTTGGCCACTTGTTCTGCGGCCCCGCCCCACCACTGGACAACCTCGTTCGTGAGGTTGTAGCCATACAGCTCCCAACTCCAGTTGCCGGTGTAGAACTGCACCCCCGCGTGCCACATCGACCACGATTCCCGTCTATCGTCCGTGTATCTGATGTCCTCGTCGCGAATAACGAAATCCATGTCGTCCGTGTGCCTGTCGACGTTCCAGATGGTCAGGTACGAGTCCGCCTCCCAGTAGCCCGTGACCCACGGGACGATCGCCAGATTGACGTTATCGAGGTAGAAGGCGTGATCGACGGTCATGCGGATCTTGAACGGTGCCGAAACCGCCAGCTCGTTGCCCCTGAGGTTGACCTCCAGGAGCTCGTTCGTCGGATCGACCGACTCCTCGTAGCCGAGGCCGAAGTACGAAACGGGATCGTAGTTCCACTTGGTGACCCAGTCGTCTGTAATCTTCGTGTCCAGCCAGCTGGCAAAGCCGTGGATCCGGCCGCCCTTCCAGGCCCGCCAGTCGTACTCGAGCTCGAGCCCCTGAATCTTGGCACCCGGCACGTTTTGCGTGTAGTAGGCGACGATCGGTGCCGTCACCCAGCCCCAGATGATGTTGCCGAATTCGTCGGTCTGGTAGCTCCCGTCGGGGTTCAGCAGCGGTTGATAGTGTTCGGTAAAGGCGATCGCTCCGACCGACGCGTACTGCATGTTCTCGTAGTCGGAGTAGAAGTAGGCGCCTCTCAGATCGAGCTTCCTGTTCAGAAGCCGTTGCTTCCAGCCGAGCTCGAGGGTGGTCACTTCTTCCGGACCGAACGACGTGCGAACGTTGATCTCCTCTCCGGTTCTCGGGTTGATGTCGTTGTACACGTCGCCGATGCCGCCCGCCTTGAAGCCGGTGGCAAGGTAACTGTAGAGCAGGGTGTCGTCGTTCAGGTCCCAATCCAACCCGATGCGCCAGTCGTGGTGGTCCCAGGTGCCCTTGTTATCGTTGGGACTGACGGAGTCCTCCGGGTAGACCGCGGTATTCTCGAAGTAGTTCGCCGGCAGGCCGTTCAGGTACCCTCGCGATACCATCCGTCCGTCTTCGGTCGGTAGAACCTGATCTTCGGGTACACAGCCGTTGATGTTGTTGCAGATATACGTTCGCCCACCCTGGTCTTCCTTCGTCTCGTCGCTGTAGCGGTATCCGAGAGTCAGGTGCCACCTGTTCGAGAAAGAGTACGTTCCCTGCCCGAAGATCGCCCACGCGTTCGTGGAGCGGTCCGGTTGTACCCATAGGGCTTTCTCGTCGATCGGGTTGTCGTAATAGCCGATCGTGCTCGTGCTCTCGTGGAAGTAGTTCGCTCCGGCAATCCAGTTGAATCTCCTGTTGCCGTAGGACTGAAACTGGACCTCGGGCGACCAGGATTTGGAGCCGGTGCCCGGCAGAAAGAACAACGCGCCATCCCAGGCGTTCAGACTCTGTTCCATGTCCTGGGCCGATTCTCGATCTTGATCCTCGCCGCCGGCGAGAAAGACGAAGCGCAGGTTTTTCTTGATATCCAAGGTGTAATTGGCGCGCAAGTACTTGATATCCATGTAGAGCCTACCCGGCACGTTGACCACGGCCTGGTAGGTGTCGTCTTTCGGGAACAT
>JBDHDN010000632.1:0-2338 GCA_039591485.1 Gemmatimonadota bacterium | reverse complement strand
GAGTCTCCTGCGCATGGTCCGCCCGTCGTTTGCCATCGGGGGCCCCACCTTCGTGCCTGCCCGGGCTCACTTTCGCTTGCGAGGCGTGCCGCGTCAACCGGGGAGCAGGCTGGTGATCCGCGCCGAGCGCTTCAGTTCTTCCATGCGGCGAGATTGCAGCGACCGGCCTACCGCAGGCGGTATGCCTCGTCCGCCGGGCGCACCGCCCGCGCCAGCCAGAGCGGCCGGCGGAGCTCGCCGGGTCAACGACGATGTCGCCGAAGCGCTCCCCCTCACGCGCCGGCGCGACCTTCACCTTCTGGTGCCAGCAGTGCATGCCGCTGATCGGATCGGGATGGACCGGGAAGGTGATGTTTTGGTGCACGCCGCTTTCGCTCCACCAGTGCGGCCCACCGGACACGAGCTCGCCCGTGCGCCGCCAGCGCCAGAGATCCCCTTCGACGGTCATCTCGACCGGCGCGCTCGCGAAGCGCGACGGATCGGAGTCCTGAGGCCGGTGCCAGCGGCCGAGGTGGTGGCTGCACGCGACGACCCCCGGCAGGAGTCCCTCGGTGATGAACGGCCGCAGGACGAACCAGCCGATCTCCGTCTCGACGCGCACGAGGTCGCCCTCGGCGATGCCGAGCCGCGCCGCGTCCGTGGGGTGCATCCAGAGCGGGTTCTTGTGGCTGATCTCGTAGAGCCACTCCGCGTTGGCGGAGCGGGAGTGGATGAGCGTCGCGAGGCGAAACGTCGGGACGAGGACCATCTCGTCCTGCTCCAGCCGCGCGCGCGCCACGTGGCTCTCGATCGAGCCGGGCATGGCGTGCTCGGGCCAGCCCCACTCGTGAAGCGTCTCCGAGAAGATCTCCAGCTTGCCGCTCGGCGTCTTGAAGCCCGCGTCCTCGTGCAGGCGGTACCGGTCGCGGCTGACCTCGAAGGCGCCGTACTTGCGCATGTACTGCAGCGGCGTGAGGCCCTCGTTTTTCGCCGCCTCGGGCAGGCCGGGAACGGAGTTCTCGAAGATCCAGCGGTAGTGCTCGTCGATCGTGATCTTCTCGCCCATCCGGTAGGGCGACTCGAAGTGCTTGCGGACGCCGAGCGGCAAGCTGGAGATCTTCTCCGAGACCCTTCACGACTGGGGCTGGCCCGAGCACGCCATGCCCGGCTCGATCGAGAGTCACGTGGCGCGCGCGCGGCTGGTCGGGGACGAGATGGTCCTCGTCCCGACGTTCCGCATCGCGACGCTCATCCACTCGCGATCCGCCAACGCCGAGTGGCTCTACGAGATCAGCCACAAGAACCCGCTCTGGCTGCACCCCACGGACGCGGCCCGGATCGGCGTCACGGAGGACGAGCTCGTGCGCGTCGAGACGGAGATCGGCTGGTTCGTCCTGCGGCCGTTTGTCACCGAGGGGCTCCTGCCGGGGATCGTCGCCTGCAGCCACCACCTCGGCCGCTGGCACCGGGTCCAGGACCCGGCCCCGTCGCGCTTCGCGAGCGCGCCGGTCGAGATGACCGTCGAGGGCGACCTGTGGCGCTGGCGGCGCGTGGGCGACGTCGAGGCCGACGGGCCGCACTGGTGGCGCGAAAGCGGCGTGCACCAGAACATCACTTTCCCGGTCCATCCGGACCCGATCAGCGGCATGCACTGCTGGCACCAGAAGGTGAACGTGAAAAAGGCGCGGGAGGGGGAGCGCTTCGGCGACATCGTCGTCGACCGCGCCAAGGCGCGCGCCGTGTGCGCGGAGTGGCGGGCGATGGCGCGTCCGCCCACCGGCGAGCTGCGTCGGCCGCTCTGGCTGGCGCGGGCGGTGCGCCCCGCGGAGGATGCGTACCGCCTCGGGTAGGCCGGTCGCTACAATCTCGCCGGATGGAGGAGCTGAAGCGCTCGGCGCGGACCGCCCGGATCGGCCTCGTGGCCGGACCGGTCGTGTTCGCTCTTCTCCTGCTCATCTGGCGCGCCGACGCGATGGGCGTTGTCGGCAGCCTGACCGCGTGGATGGCGATCTGGTGGATGACCGAGGCGATCCCGATCCCGGCCACCGCCCTGCTGCCGCTGGTGCTCCTGCCCACGGCGGCGGGAAAGGCCTTCCAGCTGAACGCGGTGGCGATGAACTACGCCAACTGGAGGGTCTATCTCTTCTTCGGGGGATTCCTGATCGCGATCGCGATGGAGCGGACCGGCCTGCACCGCCGGATCGCGCTCCGGCTCGTGCGCCGGGTCGGCACCAGCCCGCGGCGGCTGGTCTTCGGCTTCATGCTGGCCACCGCGTTCCTGTCCATGTGGATCTCCAACACCGCGACGGCGCTCATGATGCTCCCGATCGGCCTCGCGGTGATCTCGGAGCTGCCCGGC
>JBDHDN010000631.1:0-4352 GCA_039591485.1 Gemmatimonadota bacterium | reverse complement strand
CACGCGCTCCTTCGGGTTCGGCCTGCGCGCGGCACTCCGGCAGGATCCCGATGTCCTGCTGATCGGGGAGTTGGACGACGTTGATGCGCTCGACACGGCGCTGAAGGCAGCCGAGAACGGGCACCTCGTGATCTCGGCGCTCCACGCACCCGATGCCACGACCACGGTGTCCCGCATGGCGGTGATGTTCCCGCCCGACGAGCAGGAGATTGCGCGGATGCGCATTGCCGACGGCCTGTGTGCGGTGATTGCCCAGCGGCTCGTCCCGCTCGCGAGCGGCGAGGGACGGTGTGCCGTCGTCGAGGTCCTCCGGGGAACGCCGGAAGTACGCGAGTTGATCCGCGACCGCAGTCGGGTGGCGGGATTGAAGGAGTGCATGGAACGGAACCGCGAGCCACACGGCATGCAGAGCTTCGAGCAGCACCTGGCCGACCTCGTCTCGCATGGGGTCGTCAGCGATACCACCGCGAGGGCTGCGGCGCCGGACCGCGAGGCGCTCGACCGACTGCTCGATGACATCAAGCTGGCCCACGGGTCCGGCGATGGCATCGACGCGACGGCGGAGGAAGACTCGTGAACACTCGCCCTGAAGGACTGCTCGTTCCGATCACGACACCGTTCGACGCGGCGACGGGTGATGTCGCCCCCGTGTTGCTCAGGGAGAACGCGCGCACCGTGCTGGACCTCGGAGCGGCCGGGATCGTCGCCGCCGGGTCCACCGGTGAGGCATCGATGCTGTCGGAGGCGGAGTTCGGCAGCGTCGTCGAGTGGCTGCGGGATATCGTCCCCGACGAGCGGTGGCTGATCGCCGGTGCGGGCCGGGAATCGACCCGCGCCAGTGTAGCGGCGTGTCACGTGGCAGCGGAGCGCGGTGCTGATGGCGTTCTCGTCCGGGCTCCGAGCTACTACGGTCCCGTCTTCACTGAGGCGTCCCTCATCGATCACTTCCGTGCGATTGCCGACCAGTCTCCGATCCCGATCATCCTCTACAACTTCCCACGCTACACGCACGTCCCGCTCACGCCCCAGCTCGTCGCGGCGCTCGCACGGCACGAGAACATCTGGGGGGCGAAAGACTCGGCAGGCGACCTCAAGAACTTCGTTGCCTTCCGCGAGGCTGCGCCGGACTGGGCCATGTTCATCGGTCCGGGAGCGCTCTACTACCCGGCGCTGGAACTCGGTGCCGCCGGGGCGATTGCTGCAGTCGCGTGCTTCGCGACCGCACTGACCGCCGAGATCGGTACCGCTTTCCTCGCGGGAGATGCCGCTCGAGCGGGTCGGGTCCAGGAGATCATGGCGCCCCTCCACAGGACCGTCGTCGGCGAGCTCGGCGTGCCGGCGATCAAGGTCGCCATGGACGAGGTGGGGCTCGCGGGCGGACCGCCGCGGGCGCCGATTCCGCAGCTCGCAGAGAAGGAGCGTGCACGCGTGCGCGCCCTGCTAACGGAGGCGGGAGTCGTCCGCGGCTAGCCCTGGCGCCGACGCGTACGCCGCGCTGTTCCCGCGGCTCGCGGTTCCGCGGCTTCCCGGCGGCGCCGCACTGCCGGGCGTGGAAGATCTCCTGGTCGAGCGGCTGCAGGCACTCGGGTTTCAGGTCACCGCCACCCGGTTCATTGCCTCGTCGGGTCCGCTCGATGCCGCAGGCATCTTCGGGGCCGGGATCGGGTGGCTGGCCCTGCTCGTGCTTCCACTGCTCGTCGTACCGGTGCCCGAGTGGACAGTTGGGCTGTTCGTCGTCAGTGGGGTCGTTGCGCTCCTCACCTTCACGTGGGGGATCGCACGGGGTGCACTGCGGAGCGCTCCCCGCCATCGCGCTGATGTGCGCAACATCGAGGCACGCAGGGGGCAACCGCGGGTGTGGTTGGTTGCGCACTCGGACAGCAAAGGACAGGGCATCTCGCTCCGCACGCGGGTACTCGCCGTCGTGCTCACGGGTCTAGGGGCCGTTGCGCTGACAGTCGCGATACTGGTGCGACTATCGGATCTGCTGTCCTTCCCGACCGCCCTTGCAGCGGTGCTCCCGGTAGTCGCGGGCGGTGCGCTGCTCTCCCGCACTATCGGCGCGCTCCGATGTGGGCGTCCTCATCACCGGCGCCGAGGAATTCGGGATGGCGGGAGCCAGGGTGTGGACGGCGGACGCCCAGCGCCGGGAACGGTTCGTGAACGTCGATGGCATCGACGCCCGAGGGACGGTGCGGATCATGGTACATCGGGGTGACCGCGACCAACGCCAAGCCGCTGTGCGGCTCGCGGACCAGCTGATGCGCGGGTTCGAGCAAGCGGGGAGCAGGGTACGGGTCGGACCGCTGCCACCGGGGATCCTGGTTGACGGTGTGGTCCTCGCTGGGGCCGGGATGCCCGGTGTCACCGTGAGCCGAGGCGATTGGCGTACGCTCGGTGTGGTCCACACCAGGCGCGATGCGGCCTCGCGGACTGATGCGGACGCCGCCGTTCGGGTCGGGCGTACTATCGCTGCCGTGCTGGCCCGGGAGCTCGGTTGACGGCACCCAAGCGGGTCCATAGCTTCTCCCCGAGGATGCCCCGCGGCCGACCCCGGGGCGTTTTTTTTCGTGCGGAACGAGGAGGGTGCACACCCATGTTCGGTCCCGATCGCAACTGTGTGGTGGTCGTCGGGGTGCAGTGGGGCGACGAAGGCAAAGGGAAGGTTGTCGACGTCCTCTCGGAGCGGGCGGACCTCGTGGTGCGGTATCAGGGTGGGGCCAATGCCGGACACACGGTGGTGAAGGGGGACGATCAGTTCATTCTGCACCTCATTCCGTCAGGGATTCTCCACGAGCGGACCACGTGCGTCATCGGTAACGGGGTGGTGCTCGATCCCGAGACGCTTCTCACCGAGGTCGCCGAGGTCGAGACACGGGGGATCGCGGTGCGTGGCCGGCTGTTGGTGTCCGATCGTGCGCACCTCGTTCTCCCCTACCACAAGCTCATCGAGCGGGCGGCAGAGCAGCGCCAGCAGATCGGGACGACCGGGCGAGGCATCGGGCCGGCGTACGAGGATAAGTGCGGCCGTCGTGGCATCCGTGCGGGACAGCTGCGGCATCCCTCGGCGGCGACCGACGGGCTCCGGCGCGGTGTCGAGCGCACCAATGAGCTACTCGCGGCTTGGGGAACCGAAGTCCGTGCCGACCTCCGCGAGCACATCGCGCTGCTCGAGCGGGTCGGACCGGCCATCGCGCCGATGCTCGCGGACACCGGCCGCGTGGTGCACACCGCTCTCACTGCGGGGAAGCACGTCCTCCTCGAGGGAGCGCAGGGCGCACTGCTCGATCTGGATCACGGCACGTACCCGTTCGTGACGTCGTCCAACACCACAGCCGGGGGTGCCGCCATCGGTGCGGGTGTGGGCCCCACCGCGATCCACGCCGTGCTCGGAGTGCTCAAGGCCTACACGACCCGCGTTGGCAACGGTCCCCTCCCCAGTGAGGCGGCCAATGGTATGGATGAGCGGCTCCGCACCCTCGGTGGCGAATTCGGTGCGACGACCGGCCGGCCACGACGATGCGGGTGGTTCGACGTCCCGGTCGCCCGCTACGCGGTGCGAGTGAACGGCGTGACGCATCTCGCCGTGACGAAGCTCGATGTGCTGGATACGTTTGCCGAGCTGCCGGTATGCGTCGGGTACCGCATCGACGGCGAGGAGTTCGACGAGATTCCGGCCGAGGCGGATCGCCTCGAGCGGGTCGAGCCGATGTACGACGTGCTCCCCGGATGGCAGTGCGCGACGGGTGGTGCATCGACTCCAGGAGACTCTGGATACTCCTGTCGCCTACGTGAGCGTGGGCACGCGGCGCGACCAGATCATCGAGGCCTGACGGACACGCTCGGTGTCCCAACCTGTCGTTGCTGCCGTCGCGCAGGCCTTCAAGGGGTCCTTTCCCGTGGCTGAGGTGGCGACGGCGCTCGAGCACGCCATCGCGAGTGTCGGCGCGACGCCACGTGTGGTTCGGGGCAGCGACGGCGGCGACGGACTGCTCGACGCGCTGACGGGACTGACGGTACGTCGCAGCCAACACCACACAGTGGACCCGCTTGGGCGGCCCCTCACGGTGCCGGTCGCCTGGCTGGACGAGACAACGGCAGTGGTCGAATCGCGCCTGTCGTGCGGGTTGTCGCTGCTGTCCGTCAAGGAGCGCGATCCGCTCCACACTTCGACGCGGGGGGTCGGCGTGCTCGTGCAGGACGTGGTCAGCGCTGGCGCCCGAACGGTGTACGTCGGTCTCGGCGGCAGTGCAACCATGGATGGAGGGGTCGGTATGGCGCGAGCCTGGGGGTGGGTACCGCGGGACACTGCGGGCCGCACACTCCCGGAGGGCGGTGGCGGCCTTCGCGAG
>JBDHDN010000630.1:0-2110 GCA_039591485.1 Gemmatimonadota bacterium | reverse complement strand
GCGGGGCGGTACGGCGCCACACGAGCACGTTGAATCCACCGCGCTCTGGCACCCTCACCAGCGCACCCGTAGGTTGCGAAGGACACCCGCCTGGAGCCTCGTCTCGTGTCGGACCCTCTGGAGCACCTCAGGTCGGCCTTCGGCAAGCGCGGGAGCAGCAAAGGGCGTCGTGCGCACGACGCAGGCGAGACCCATGCGCTCGATCGTCTTCGCACCGCCCTCGCCGACCGCTACGTCATCGAGCATGAGATCGGCAGCGGCGGCATGGCAACGGTCTATCGCGCCGAGGACCGCAAGCACCACCGTCCGGTGGCCATCAAGGCTCTGCGACCGGATCTCTCGGCAACGCTGGGCCCCAAGCGGTTCCTCAACGAGATCCGCGTCGCCGCTCGGCTCAACCACCCGCACATCCTGGGGCTCCACGACTCGGGCGACGCCGATGGGTTGCTGTACTACGTCATGCCCTTGGTCGAGGGCGAGTCACTGCGCGCCAAGATCGATCGAGAGAAGCAGCTGTCGATCGACGAGGCCGTCGCGCTTATCCGCCAGGCCGCATCGGCACTCCACTGCGCTCACGAGCAGGGCGTGATCCATCGCGACATCAAGCCGGAGAACATCCTGATCCACCGAGGTCTGGCAGTCGTGGCGGACTTCGGGATCGCGCTGGCGGTCACTGCGGCCGCGGGAGGCGAGCGCCTGACCGATCCCGGTCTATCCCTCGGCACGCCGGCCTACATGAGCCCCGAACAGGTAACGGGTGACCGAGAGATCGACGGCCGAAGTGACATCTACTCGCTGGCATGCGTGCTGTACGAGATGCTCGCGGGAGATCCACCGTTCCTGGCGTCGAATGCTCGCGCGGTGTTGCTGAAGCACGTGACCGATCCCGCTCCGTCGATCACGACCGTCCGCCCGCAGATTCCACCACCGGTGGCAGCCGCCATCGCCACGGCGCTCGGCAAGCACCCCGAGGACCGGTTCGAGTCGGCGCAGGCCTTCGGCGAGGCCTTGTCCGCGGACCTCACCGAGGCAGCGCCTGCGGACACGTCGATCGTGGTGCTGCCCTTCGAGAACCTGAGTCCCGATCCCGACAACGCCTTCTTTGCCGATGGTCTCACCGAGGAGCTGATCGCCGAGCTGTCCGGCGTACGGCAGCTGCGCGTCATCTCCCGTACCTCGGCGATGCGGTTCAGGGGCACCACCAAGAGCGTGCCGACCATCGCCGGCGAGCTGAACGTCCGCTACGTCTTGGAGGGGAGCGTCCGCCGTGCGGGCGGGAGTGTCAGGATCACCGCGCAATTGATCGACGCGTCGACCGACTCCCATCTGTGGGCCGAACGCTACTCAGGAACGCTCGACGACATCTTCGACCTGCAAGAGCGGCTGTCGCAGCGGATCACGGAGGCGCTCCGCGTGGCCCTGACGCCCGACGAAGCCCGCCGCATCGCGTGCTGCCGATTCGATGATTTCCGCGCCTTCGACGCCTTGCTCCGGGCACGCCAGGAGATGAGCAGGCTCACCCCCGAGGGTATCGAGCGAGCGATTCACTTCGTTCAACGGGCTCAGGAGGTCGTGGGAGAGAATCCCTTGGTGCATGCCACGCTCGCTCGGTGCTACAGCCTCTCCTACGAGTTCGGCATCAGCCACGACCGTGAGACGTTAGAGCGAGCCGATGCGCACGCCTCGAAGGCGCTGGAGCTGGCGCCCGACCTTGGCTTGGCGCTCTTCGCCCAGGCGCACGTCCGTCACAAGAGAGGTGAGTACCTGGAAGTCGTTCGACTGCTGCGGCACGCGCGACAGACGGACAGGAACACGGATGCCCTCACACTGCTGGCCCTCGTCCTCGCGCAGGTGGGGAGGATCGATGAGGCACGGGAAGTGGCCGCCGAGGCCCTCCTGTTGGATCCACTCGACCTGTTCACCCGCGCCATTCGGGGGGTGATCGACCTCTTCGATGGACGGTTCGACGCCGCCGCGTCCCGGTTTCAGCAGATCGTCGACGACCCGAGTACATGCACTCCCCACATCGAGTGGATGCTCGCTCAGGCGATGGCACACGCGGGTCGGCTGGAAGAGGCGAGCGCGTTCTTTGCACGTGTTGCCGCGACCG
>JBDHDN010000629.1:0-2111 GCA_039591485.1 Gemmatimonadota bacterium | reverse complement strand
ACAAGGGCGCCGCGTTCGGTATCTACTTGGGGCCCTATTCCCGCTGGATCTTCCTGGGTCTTGCCATCGTCGCGCTGGTCGTGCTCGGCTCGATGGTACGACACACCCATCCGCAGCACTGGTTCCGTCTCACGGCGCTCGGGCTGGTGTGTGGCGGCGCCGTTGGGAATCTGATCGACCGCATCCGGAGTTCCGATGGCGTGGTCGACTTCATCGACGTCTACATCGGCCCGCTGCATTGGCCGACCTTCAACGTCGCCGACATGGGCGTGACGTGCGGGGCGATCGCCCTTGCCGCGGTCCTCTGGCGAGAAGGGCACGCCGTCGAAGATGAGCACGGGGCGCGCGAGAGCACCAACCCCGCGGAGGCCTGAGCGCATTTCCGAGCGACGCGTCGAGTTCTCCGTCGTCGCCCCGGCCACCGAGCGCATCGACCGCTTTCTCGCCGACCAACTCTCGCTGTCCCGCACGCAGGCCGCCCGCCTGATTGCCGCCGGCGCCGTCCATGTCAACGGCGAGTGTGCTCGCGCATCCCGGACACTCGAGCGGGGCGACCGGGTCGTCTTGGAGCTTCCCGAGACGGCTCCGCCTCGGCATCTCGTCCCCCGCGAGTTGCCGCTCCGTGTCGTGTTCGAGGACGAGCACCTGCTGGTGCTGGACAAGCCGGCGGGCCTGGTCGTTCACCCGGCCCCGGGACACTGGGACGATACGCTGCTCAATGCGCTGGTGGCGCGGGGCACACCACTCTCGGACGGCACACAGGGACGTCCGGGACTGGTGCACCGGCTCGACAAGGACACCTCGGGGCTGCTCGTCGTGGCGAAGACCGACGCGGCCCACCGGGTCCTCGCGCGGGCGCTCGGCCGCCGCGAGATCGAACGGCGCTACGCTGTCCTGGTCTGGGGCCACGTCGGGGCCGCGTGCGTCATCGATGCGGCCGTTGGCCGCCATCCCCGCGACCGCAAGCGCATGACGGTACGCCCCGGCGGACGGGAGGCGCGGACCGCCGTGACCCCGGTGGCGCGGTTCGAAACGTGCGATCTGGTGCGGGCGGCTCTCGTCACCGGCCGGACCCATCAGATCAGAGTGCACCTCGCGCACGCCGGCCATCCTGTGGTGGGGGATCAGACGTACGCACATGGTGGTGCGCGAAGGCTCACGGGGGCGCAGCGGCCGTTCGCTGACGCCGTGGAGCGATGTGCCGAGCGTCAGGCCCTGCATGCGGCGGAACTGCGGTTCCGGCATCCCGTCTCCGGGGTGCTGCTCGAACTCCGCTCGGAGTGGCCCCAGGATCTCCGGGCCGCTCTCGCCGCTGCCGCGGAGGATCCGGCTCTGGTTGATCGGGAGGATCCGCTCCAATACCTTGGCTTCTTCGAGACACCGTGACAGCCGTTCGCCCAGCTGGGATCGGCCACGTGCCTGCCCCCGAGGCTCCATGCCGTTGAGTCGCGGTCACATCCCGAATCGGCTCGCCCACTTCCAGCCGTGAGCGCGCTCACCGACTCCGATCGGGAGAGTCTCCTGGCGCTCGCCCGCCGTATCGACCCGCACGACGCCGGGGCTCAGAACAACCTCGGTGTCGTGTTCTACCGCCGTGGCATGCTCGACGAGGCCACCGCTCGATTCGAGACAGCCTTGGAATTGGATCCACAGCTCGCGGCCGCCCGGCGAAACCTCGAGATCGCCCATACGGGCAGCGGTCACTATGACCGAAAGATCACGCTCCTGGGGGAGCGATTGCGTGCCGACCCCGACGACGGTGATGCCCGGCGTGAGCTCGCCCGAACGTATCATGCGCTCGGTCGCCACGATGCGGCTGTGGATGAGTTGCAGGCGCTCCTCTCCCAACGGGGCCCGGACGCGGACGTACTCGTCGATCTGGGGCTTGCGGAGCGTGCCCGCGGCCACGTGCGGGCGGCCCTGGAGTGGCTGGGGCGAGCGTGCGCCCTGGCGCCGGCAAGTGCGGCCGCTCACCGGCAGCTCGGTCGGTTGTTGCACGAGGCGGGCCGCCCGGAGGATGCGCTCGAGCACCTGGAGCACGCCACGGAGTTGGAACCCAAGGACGCCGAGGCGCACGGTGAGCTGGCGTTCGTGCTGGGGGATCTCGGCCG
>JBDHDN010000628.1:0-2111 GCA_039591485.1 Gemmatimonadota bacterium | reverse complement strand
TGCCGTCGCCCGCGATCAGGGCACCGCCCGGGCCTCTCTCGAGTTCGTCGGCCACGCGCGTCAGCTGGCACAGTGTGAGCAGATCGACGTCCCGGTCGGGCGGCTCTCCGAGGTCCTGGCTGCCGCGCCCGACTCGATCGAGATCTACCGCGACGAACGCATAGCGGAGCCATTCGTGGTATCGCTCGGCGGTCGCGACTTCGTACGCGACGGACGCGTACCCATAGGTCCCGGGGAGCGGGTCATCGTGCTCGACTCCCCGGCGGGAGGCTGAAGCTTGGGGATCCAGCTCAGCATCGATGGCCAGCCGATCGAGGTCGAGGACGGCACCACGATCTGGCAGGCCGCGCAGGCGCTCGGCATCGAGATTCCCGTTCTGTGCCACGATCCCCGGCTTGTACCCGTCGGGGTCTGCCGCATGTGCGTGGTCGATGTCGGGGAGCGGACCCTGGCGGCCGCCTGCGTGCGCGAGTGCGAGGACGGCATGCAGGTGAAGACGGCCACCGGCGAGGTCGAGCGGCACCGCAAGGTGCTGACCGAGCTGCTGATGGCCGACCAGCCGGCGGCGGACGACGCCCGCGAGACGGCCCTCGGCGACAACGCGCTGCTCGCGCTGGCCCGTCGCTACGGCGCCGACGGCGCCACGCTCCCCCGCGGATCCGAACGGGTTCGCGACGCGAGCTCACCGGTGATCGCGGTTGATCACCAGGCTTGCATCCTGTGCGATCGCTGCATCCGGGCCTGCGACGAGATCCAGAACAACGAGGTGCTGGGCCGCACCGGGAAGGGCTATGCCGCGGGGATCGCATTCGACCTCGGCGTGCCCATGGGCGAGAGCACCTGTGTCTCGTGTGGCGAGTGCGCCGCGGTGTGTCCCACCGGTGCCCTGGTCGACAAGCCGATCGGCGCGGCCTTGCGGCCTCGGCGGGAGCTCGAAGCGGTGGATAGCGTCTGCCCGTATTGCGGGGTGGGATGCACCCTGACGTACCACGTCGATCGCGAGGCCAACCAGATCGTGTTCGCGGAGGGGCGCGAGAGCCCGGCGAGTCAGGAGCGGCTGTGCGTCAAGGGACGCTACGGCTGGGACTACGCGCAGCACCCGCAACGTCTCACGGTTCCCCTGATCCGCCGCGAGGATCACTACCCGAAGGGTGCACTGTCTCGAGACGTGAGCGGCGAGCACGACGGGCGGCGCAAGCCCGGTGGGGTCGTCGACTACGCCGAGGTCCTGCCCGCGTTTCGCGAGGCCAGCTGGGACGAGGCGCTGGACCGCGTGGCGCAGCGCCTCGTGGGAATCCGGGACGAACACGGGGCCCCGGCGCTGGCGGGCTTTGGCAGCGCGAAGTGCTCCAACGAGGAGGCGTACCTGTTTCAGAAGCTGGTGCGAGCCGTCTTCGGCACCAACAATGTCGATCACTGCACGAGACTGTGTCATGCCTCGAGCGTCGCGGCGCTGCTCGAGGGCATCGGCAGCGGTGCCGTGACGACGACCTACGGCGACGTTGCGAACGCGGGGATCGCGCTCCTCGCCGGCACCAATTCGACCTCCAATCACCCGGTGGCCGCAAGCTTCTTCAAGCAGGCTCGCAAGCGGGGAACCAAGATCGTGGTGGTGGACCCGAGGCGAGAAGAAATCGCCGACCACGCGGACTGGTACTGCAGGGTGAAGCCGGGCACCGACGTCGCCTTCTACAACGCGATGATGCAGGTGATCATCGAGCAGGATCTCGCCGACGGGGCCTACATCGAGCAGCACACCGAGAACTACGAGGCCCTCCGCTCCACCGTGGCCGAATACCCTCCGGAGCGCGCGTCCAAGATCTGTGGTGTCGCGCCGGAGACGATTCGCGAGGTCGCCACGGCGTTCGCGACCGCGGGGCCCGGAGTCATCTACTGGGGCATGGGCATCTCCCAGCACGTGTATGGCACGAACAACGCTCGCTGTCTGATCGCGCTGGCGTTGCTCACAGGAAACATCGGGCGCGCGGGGTCGGGCCTGCATCCTCTGCGTGGCCAGAACAACGTCCAGGGCGCGTCGGACTCGGGACTCATCCCGATGGTGTTTCCCGACTACCAGTCCGTCGCGGACGCCGGCGTGCGCGAGAAGTTCG
>JBDHDN010000627.1:0-2123 GCA_039591485.1 Gemmatimonadota bacterium | reverse complement strand
GCGACCCTCTCACGCCTCCGCGTGGGAGGCCGGGCCACGCTGACCGGTTGGATGCGTGTCTACGCGCAAGTGCAGGACGCGCGCGCCTGGGGCACGGAGGGAAACACCCTCACCGATGCGAGCGCCGACCAGTTGGACGTGCACCAGGTCCATGTCGACCTTGGTACGGACGCGGCTGCCGTCCGGCTGGGACGACAGGAGGTGGCCCTCGGGGACGAACGCTTGGTCGGCACGGTCGGATGGAGCAACACGGGTCGCGTGTTCGACGGGGCGCGCGTGCTTGGCACGACCGGCGGTGTCGAGTGGCAGGCGTTCTGGATGAACGTGGCGGAGCGCGACTCGCTGCTTCCGGTCGGACTGGTGCCGCAGGGCAATCAGGGGATCGACGACGACGGATGGCTCATCGGCGGCTTTGCCGCGACGACGATCGGCGGTGCCAGCGTGGAGCTGACGGCCCTCGTCGATCGGAATGCCGAGACCGAGGAATCGTACACAGCGAACGTGCGCGCTCACGGCCGTACGGGACCGGTGCTTTACGATGCGGGCGGGGCGTACCAGTTCGGCCCGAATCGCACTGCGTACTTCGCGAGCGCAAGGTTTGGCATCGCGCTTGGCCGGGCGACCGTGGCGGTGCAGGGAGACCTCCTTTCCGGCGACGACGATCCGGCGGCAGGCGACGCGAAGGCGTTTCACACGCTCTACGGCACCAACCACAAGTTCTACGGCTACATGGACTACTTCCTGGCGCCGCAGGCCCAACTCGATCAAGCCGGGCTGGGAGACGTCATCCTGCGGGGCTCGTTGGCTCTCCCGCGGCGCGTGCGGGTGCGAGCCGACGTGCACCGGTTCTGGACGGCGCGTGAGCGTCTTGGCAGCCGGGCGCTGGGAAACGAACTGGATCTGATCGGTGACTGGGGCTTTCACGATCTGGGGAGCCTGCAAGTCGGGGTCGGCATCTTCGCTCCCACCGAGCTGGCAACGCAGCTCATGCCGGCGTTCGCCGAGGGCGACGACCTCACGTACTGGGGATACGCCCAGTTGACGCTCAGATGGCCCGTCGCGCGGTGACTGGCGGTGGCGCGCACCGGTCGCGCCGGGACCGTAGAGTGTAGCCGCCGAAACCGGCGGCAAACGAACGGGGGACGGCACGTGAACGAGACGCATGGTGCAGGGCTGACGGGCGACGGCGACGGCCGGCGTGGCTTCCTGAAAAACGCCTCCCGGGCGGCGATGGCGGCCGGGTTGGTCGGAGGGTACGGCGGGTTGGCAGCGGTCGCGGGCAGATACCTGTATCCGGCCCGAACGGGGGAGGTACTGTGGCAGTTCGTGACGGAGATCGACCGTCTCGAGGTGGGTGATGCCCTCCGATACCGCGGGCCTTCCGGTGAGACGGTGAACATCACGCGGCGAGCCCGTACCGGGACGGCCGAGGACTTCATCGCGCTTTCGAGTACCTGTCCCCACCTCGGATGTCAGGTGCGGTGGGAGGCACAGCACACTCGGTTCTTCTGTCCCTGCCACAATGGGGTGTTCGACCCGACGGGCAAGGCGACGGGCGGTCCCCCTGGAGAGGCGGGCCAGTCGCTGCCGCGCTACGCGCTGCGCGTGGAGAAGGGTCTGCTCCACATCGCCGTGCCGCCGCCCCGATTCGCCGAGGGGCAGCAGCAGCCCGGGATTCTCGCCGAGGCGGACGACATCAGCGGTCCCGGCCATGATCCGTGTCTGCGCTGCGCCGGGCGCCCGGGGAGGTCCGATGCGGATGCCTGATCGCAGGTGCTACCGAGGGGGAGTCACTAGCCGATGAGCGCGATCGCGCGTTGGCTGGGCGACCGGCTGCCGGTGTCGGGGCAGCGGTTCCGGGAGCTGACCAACGAGCCCGTTCCCTACCATCTGAAGCGCTGGTGGTTCGCTCTCGGTGGAACGCCGGCCTACCTGTTCATCGTGCAGATCGTCACGGGAATCCTGCTGGCGTTCTACTACGAGGCCTCCCCCTCCGCCGCCTACGATTCGGTGGCATCGATCACCCGCGACGTGTCCTTCGGATGGTACATCCGCAGCCTACACAAGTGCGTGGTAACGCTGATGGTCGTCGCCGTCGTCCTCCATCAGATCCGCGTCTTCTT
>JBDHDN010000626.1:0-2125 GCA_039591485.1 Gemmatimonadota bacterium | reverse complement strand
ACCCGGGAAGGGCTGGGACTACTCGGATACGAACTACCTGATCCTCGGCTTGATCATCGAGCGCCTCACGGGCGCTCCGTACTACGCAGAGCTCCAGCGCCGCGTACTGAATCCCCTGAGCCTCCGAGCGACGGTGCCCTCGAACCGGCGGAGCATCCCGGGACTTGCCCAGGGCTACGCCGGTCCGCGTAACCCTTTCGGTCCGAGCGAGATGCTGGACGGCGGCGTCTTCGCGTTCAACCCGCAATTCGAATGGACCGGCGGAGGTATCGCGTCCACGGGCGGCGATCTGGCCCGGTGGATGTGGGCGCTCTTCCGCGGACGGGCGTTCGATCCCGACTTTCTGCCCGTCATGCTCGAGGGTGTGCCGGCACGGTTGGGACCGAACGCGCAATACGGTCTTGGCGTCATCATCCGGCCAAGCCCGTTGGGCGAGTCGTGGGGCCACAGCGGGTTCTTCCCGGGCTATCTGGCCGAAGCGGCGTACTTCCCGGACCACGATGTGGCGGTGGCGGTCCAGGTCAACACGAGCGATTTCGGTGCACTCCGGTTGGCTCCGTGGGCGATGCTGCTGGCGGTGGCGGAGGTCGCGACCGCCGTGGAGAGCGGCCGATGAGAAACGCCTCGCTTCACGGCAGGCGTCCGGGGTCGATCCGGAACCTCGCAGGCTGTCCGCCCGCGACGCCGTGTGCCACGAGCAGCGCGGGTTGCCTAGCGCCCTTGTTCCGTCGGCCGATTCGCGACATTCTGTGCGGAGGATTCGATCGGTCGCTAACTCACTGCGGAGGTCCACCGATGTGGCAGCAGCGCGTGCAGTGGCTCGTTGGGGGGATGTGCATCGTTGTCCTGGCCGCGGGGTGCGCGTCGAGCGGCGATGAGCAGAACGTCGAGCCGGTGAGTGGCGCGCCCAGCGGCCCGCCAAACGTCATCACCCGCGAGCAGGTCGACTACATGGTCGGGTACCGCACCGCGTATGAGGTAGTGCGCGTGCTCAAGCCCACCTGGCTGCGCCAGCGCTCGACAAGAGTCGATCCGGTGCGGGTGTACCTCGACGGCATGCGGCTCGGCAACGTCCGGGAGCTCTCCAATATCTCGGTGGAGAGCGTGCAGGAGATCCGGTATATGAGCGGACCGGATGCGACCACGCGGTTCGGGACCGGTCACTCAGGCGGTGCCATCGTCGTAATATCGCGTCGTACCTGACGCGGCGCGCCGCCGCAGTGACGAACCGGAGGCACGGTGGTGTGTAGGAACACGAGGGAGCGGGGGGCGGTGAGGCAGTCGTACGGTCTGTACAATCGGGGGCCATCATGAACACCAACTCCTCACGCAGCGCCACCGCCGCGGTGCTCTCCTGCCTCTTGGCCTGGGGTTGCGCGACCGGTCAGCACCAGGATCAGCGGGCCAGCAATCTCAGCGGTCAGTATGTGACTACCCAGGAGATCCGCCAATCCGGGGCGACGACGGCCTGGGACGCGCTGCGGTACACGGTCAGGACGCACCGCTTCAACGACTACCGCGGCGTCCCGGTTCGGATCCACTCCGATCGCGGGCAGGGCAGCATGATCCTGCGGGAGGACCCGATGGTGTTCCTCGACGGAGTCCGCCTCACCGACATCCTGCTGCTCCGGATGATCCCGGCAGACAACTTGTACTCGATCCAGGTCATTACGGGACCTGATGCCACGACGTACTACGGCACGTCGGCGGTGGCGGGCGTTATCCTGCTCGAGACCACGCTCGGTGGTGAGATCGAAGGGGATACTGTCGTCGTGCCGGATACGGCGAGCGGGACCGGGTAGCGGTCACGATACGGCGGCTTCGGCACTCGCCTTGGTCGGATGTGCTGAGGGGGCGTCCCGTTCGGGACGCCCCCTCGTGGTTCATGCCAGCCGAATCCCGGTTACGGGTTCCGGTCGAGGCACTGGGCGAAGTTCGGGTTGTTCTCCTCCGGCTGTGGAACCGGGAAGTTCACGTCCCCGCCGTAGGATCCGCCCTTGAAGTACGCGCCCGTCGGGAACACGCTCTCGGTGCCGCGACCATACTGCCGAATCAGGCGCCTCAGATCGCCCAAACGGTGGCCCGTACTGTAGAGCCAGTGGGCGCGCTCGTCGAACAACAGGTC
>JBDHDN010000625.1:0-2129 GCA_039591485.1 Gemmatimonadota bacterium | reverse complement strand
CATGACTTCGGGTGGTGAGAGCAACAGGAACTTGCCGGCCACCGTCCCAAGCCAATCGTTTGCCGCCGCCTCGTTCGCGAGCGACGGGACCAGGACGGCCTCACCCTCGACTGCCCCGTCCGTACCGGGGCTCCACGCCAAGAGGTACGCCTCGAGCGTCTGCCGTCGCGCCTCGAGGAGATCAACGTGCGTCAGGCCGTGCCGCCAGCCGATCCAGGTCCCGACCTGTTCCTTGCGCGCCGGCACCCCCCAGTCGGCATACGTAGCCGTGAGCCAGTCAGCGGCGGCGTCGAGGTTGGGAGTCCCCGCCAGCCGTGGGCCGATGGAGTCGAGGAGCACCTGGGCCAGAGCTTCCGTCTGGGATTGCTCCATGCCCTCGGTCCACATCCGCCGAATCACCGGATCGTCGGAGTGGAACGTCTGGGCCTGGACGACGGTCGGGCCCGCGCCCAGCAGCGCGAGGGACAGGACGACGGATCTGGGGATGGAATGGGGCATGCAGCTCCTCCGGCTAGCCGTATCGGGTAAGGGGAGTAAGATACTAGGGCCGCTGGTTGGGAGGCGAAGCACGGACCGACGCGACAGCGGTGCGGGAGACGAGCGTCGCCCGTGAGTCGATCACCTAATCGGTAAGGTCTCTGATGTCACGCATCCGATTCTCCGCCGCGCTCCTGTATGTGGGTACGATGGGTGCCGCGGCCTGCTCTCCTCGTGCACAGTCCGAAGAGAGCCTCGTCGCCCGGGCCCGAGCGATCCACGATCGGATCATCACCATCGACACCCACGATGACATCCCGTCCAACTTTGCGACCGCCGAGGTGGATCCCGGCGTGCGAGGAGAGCGTCAAGTGGACCTCCCCAAGATGCGGGAAGGGGGATTGGACGTCGGGTTCTTTGCCGTGTACGTCGGTCAGGGAGAGCGCACGGAGGAAGGCTACGCTCAGGCGCGGAAGGACGCGCAGCGGAAGTTCGAGGCGATCCACCGCATGGTGGAGCAGTACCCGGATCAGATCGGGCTCGCGCGGTCACCGGCGGACGTAGAGCGCCTCCACGAGCTTGGCATGCTGACCGCCTGCATCGGCATCGAGAACGGCTACGCCATCGGACGGGACGTGTCGCTACTTCAGGAGTACTACGACCGAGGCGCCCGCTACATCACCCTCACCCACAACGGGCACAACGACATCGGTGATTCGTCGGACCCGCTTCCTCAACTCGGTGATGGAGAAGCGGAGCATGGCGGGCTGAGTCCCTTCGGCGAGGACGTGGTGCGGGAGATGAACCGCCTCGGCATCATGGTCGACATCTCGCACGTGGCGAAGTCGACGATGCTCGATGCCGTGCGGCTGTCTCGCGCTCCCGTGATCGCGTCCCACTCGGCGACGAAGGCGCTGGCTGACGTCAGCCGTAATCTCGATGACGAGCAGCTGCTGGCGCTCAAGGGGAACGGCGGCGTGATCCAGGTCGTTGGGCTCGGACAGTTCGTGATGGTCGATCCGCCGGAAAAGGTGGCAGCCGTGCAGGCGATCCGGGACGAGATGGGCATCACGAGTTGGCAGGCGTACCGTGCCCTCACCGATGAGCAGCGGACCGAGTACCGCACCCGCACCGCCGCGCTGGACAAGCGGTGGCCGGCCGCCAACGTCTCCGACTTCGTCGATCACATCGATTACGCCGTGCAGCTAATCGGTATCGACTATGTCGGGATCAGCTCGGACTTCGACGGGGGCGGCGGTGTGGTCGGCTGGAACGATGCCAGCGAGACGTTCAACGTCACACTGGAGCTGGTGCGGCGTGGCTACACGGAGGAGGAGATCGCCAAGCTCTGGGGCGGCAACCTGCTCAGGGTGTGGCGGGAGGTGGAGCGGGTCGCTGAAGAGTAGGGTGGATCGTGAATCAGGAGACCGTGCAACGTGGAACGTGATACGTGAAACGTGAGGGTACCTGCCTACCAGCAGGTACAGCCGAACGCTTCACGTTTCACCTTTCACGTTGCACGATCCGACGGACTACCGTTCATCGTCAGCGATCGGTATCCTCAGCGTTTCCCCCCACACATGCTCGCCGAACCATTCCCAGTTGTGCCACATCGCCGCGAGGCGTTCCTTGGGCTTGGTGATCCCGTGACC
>JBDHDN010000624.1:0-3815 GCA_039591485.1 Gemmatimonadota bacterium | reverse complement strand
GCTCGGCTGCATGGGATTCCCTCACGTAATCGTCCTGCTCGAAGCCCGGCAGCGGCGTCGTGTCGTTGCGACTGAACCGGAGGGCCCGATACGCAAAGACCCGCTCCACGTCGATCATGTGCACCACCACCTCCTTGATGGTCCACTTGTCGGCCGCATAGCGATACCCGGATTGCTCCTCCGTGAGATCGTCGAGCAGGATCGCGAGCTTCTCGACCCCTCGCTCGAGCAGTTGAAATACGTCACCGTCCGGTACGGCCGCGAGGTAGCGCTCGTAGTATGGGCTGTACTCTCCGGACTGTGGTCGGGGAATCGACGAGGGCCGCATGGCACGCTCCGAGAAGACCGTCGCATGAACTTATCGCCGCCTGGGGCACACTGCGAGATCACCAGGCACCGCGAGCAGAAGACACACCGCCCCCCGCGCATCCGCGGGGGGCGGAGAACAGAGGCCCGGTGGCACGTCCCGTGCTGCCGACTCGGGGGGCTGGTCTCAGTCAGTCGGGGACGGCCAACCGGGCCCGGAACCCACGATGCCGCTCACGTAAAGACGATCTGCCCCCCGGCGGCCATCTCGTAGAATTCCCCGACGGTGATGATGTCGGTGACCTGATCGATGAAGTCGCTCTTCTCGAGCTTGAACATGTCCACCGAGGCCTTACAGGCGTAGATCCCGGCACCCGTATCCGCGATCATCTCCACGAACTCCGCGATCGGCGGGATGTCCAGCCTCTCCATCTCCTTCATCATCATCTTCGTGACGAAGGAAGACATGCCCGGCATGGCGCCGAGCAGCGTGGGCATGTGCAGGCCCGGGTTGCCGACCGTGGCCACCTTGATGTTGTGCATGCGCTTCTTGGTGATGGCATCCATCCCAAAGAACGTGAAGAACACGTTGGCGTCGATGCCCTCCATGCGCGCACCGTTGGCCATGATCAGGCCGGGGTAGATGCCTTCCAGCGACCCCTTGGAGATGATAATCGAGACCTTCTCGATCGTCTGAGGCTGTGCGGCGGCCGGCGTGGCCTCGGGCATGGTCGTCGTCGTCATGATTCGTCTCCCTTCCGAGCGGGGCCGGCTCAGATGCAGCCGCGGGGCTTTGGGATGCCGGCGATGCGGGCCGCCAGCTTGGCCGGACCCTTCGGGAACAACTGGTACAGCTCCTTCATGGGCACGCCCGACTCCTTGCCCAGCGCGCGGATCGACGGCGCCGCCCCCTTGGCCAGGAACTGGTTCCGCATGTACTCGATCACCAGCCAGTGCCGCTCCGTGAGCGCACCGATGCCGACGTCCTGCGCGATCTCGAGCGCGATGTCCTTATTCCACTGCTCGGGCCTCTGCAGGTAGCCCTCGTGGTCGGTGTCGACCTCGTGGCCCGCAATCGTCATGGTTGTGGTTGCCGTCATTGGATTCCCCCCTGATGGTTCACGCGACGTGTGTCGCTTCGGATTTCGAGTCCTGCCGCTGCGGCGCTCCACCCTGCACGTGCTGTGGGCCGAGCGTGGGCAGATCCCCATGACGCTTGCCACGCATCCGCATCGCGGGCGGTACCCCCGGGATGTCCCGGCCGGGAAGCAGCATGTTCCAGTACACCCACTTGAACGCCAGCTTGCCCCAGTGATTGATGCGCGACTCCTTGAGGAGCGGCATCGGGCCGACTGCGAACGGGAACCGGCCCGGCACGTCGTAGTTGAAGTCGATGAGCACCGCCTTGCCGCGTCCGGTCTCGATGAAGCAGTTGGCGTGACCGTCGAAGGTCGGTGCCAACGCCTCGCCGGCCAGATAGCGCTCGACGTTGTCCGTCAGCACCTCCGCCTGGAAGTGGGCCACCGACCCGGCCTTCGAGGTCGGAACGTCGGTGGCGTCACCGAGCGCGAACACGTTCCGCTTGCACCGGGCCTGGAGCGTGTTGGGATCGGTCATGACGAAGTTCATGTCGTCACCGAGCCCCGGTGACCGACCGACGTAGTCCTGACCGAGGTGCACCGGCACCGCGACCAGCAGGTCGAACTCGACGACGCGCTCATCCCACGAGATGAGCTTGCCGTTCGGGCCGTCGACCTCTCCGGTGTTGAACTCCGCCTCGAGCGTGATGCGCTTCTCCTGCAGCAGATCACCCAAAGCCTTCGCCGCGACCGGCCTGGTGAACGCCCCGTCCAGCGGCGTGACCAGGGTGATCTCGACGCGATCGCGCATCCCCTTCTTCGTGAAGAAGTCGTCGGCGAGGAACACGAATTCGAGCGGCGCGATCGGACACTTGATGGGCATGTCGACCACGTTCAGCACCAGCCGCCCACCGTCCCACGTCTCGAGCGCCTTCCCGAGCGCGGTGGCACCCTCGAGCGTGTAGAACTCGAACATGTTCTGTTGCCAGCCCTCACCCGTCAGCCCGTCGGTCTCCTCAGGCGCGATCCGCGTGCCCGTGGCCACGATGAGGACGTCGTAATCGAGGGTACGCCCGTCCGCGAGGTACACCCGATCCTCGTCGGTCTCGACGCGATGGATCGGGGTCCGTACGTACGCCACGCGCTTCCCGAGCTGCCGTGTGCGGGGTGCGACGGTATCGTCGGGCGCATACGTGCCGAACGGGACGAACAGGAGACCAGGCTGGTAGACGTGGGTGTCGTCCTGGTCGACGATCGTAATGGACATCATGCCGGCGCGGAGTTCCGACCGGTAGAGCTTCTCCAGTCGGTTGGCCATGATGGTTCCGGCCGTGCCCGCACCGAGGATGACGATGCGTTTCATGCTAGCCCCCCCTTGGGTGAACCACCGAACCGCGTGAGACAGCGCAGTCCGCTCAGACAGGAGGAACATAATATTGCACTATTACTATATTACAATATTAACCTGAACGTGCCTTTAGAAAACCCTTAATCCTTACCAGGAAACGGCTTACCCCGCCTCGACGAACGTGGCAATCTCGGCCAACGGTTTCCGCGCGATCGCGGGCACGGTCGCACCCTCGGCCGGATACCCGACGACCAAGAGCAGAAACGGTCGCTCGTTCGCCGGGCGTCCGAGAATCTCGTTCAGGAACCCCATCGGGCTCGGCGTGTGGGTCAGGGACGCGACCCCGGCGTGGTGCAGCGCCGCGATCAGCAGCCCCGTCGCCAGCCCGACCGACTCCGTGACGTAGTAGTTGTCGCGCCGCTCGCCTGCTGCGTCCGTGCCGTAGCGTTCGGCGAACACCGCAATCAGCCACGGTGCGATCTCGAGAAATGGCTTCTCCGCAGTGGTGCCGAGCGGAGCGAGGGCCTCGAGCCACGGCGGAGGCGCCCGACGCTCGTAGAACTCCCGCTCCTCGCGCTCGGCCGCCTCCCGGATGCGGCGCTTGACCGACGGATCACCCACGACGACGAAATGCCACGGCTGCCGGTTCGCCCCGCTCGGCGCACTGCCGGCTGTGCGCAGGCAGGTCTCGATGACGTCCCGCGGTACTGGGCGGGTCGAGAAGTCGCGTACGCTTCGGCGGCGGCGCATCTCCTCGAACAAGCCCTCCGCCCGCGCACGCATCTCGTCCTCCGGAAACGACCGGTAGCCCGCGAGCGGAATCCGCTCGCCGCTGCTCATGCGCGCCGGGCCGAGTGTACCACCACGGGCTCCACCGGGACGTCTTGATGGCCGCCGCTGCTCCCGGTGGGTACCGCGGCGATCGCATCGATGACCTCCATCCCGTCGACCACACGTCCGAACACCGCGTACCCGAAGTCCCGGGTCCCGTGGTCGAGGAAGGCGTTGTCGGTGAGGTTCACGAAGAACTGCGACGTGGCGCTGTTGATGTCGCTCGTCCGCGCCATCGACAGGGTGCCACG
>JBDHDN010000623.1:0-2139 GCA_039591485.1 Gemmatimonadota bacterium | reverse complement strand
GCACACGGCGCAGGTGCTGGCGCACGTACGTCCCTACCTCGACGCCAGGAATGGAGGTGTCCGATGAGATCGTGGCTACTGTGGGCTGCGGTTGCCCTGGTCTTCGTCGCGGCGACCGCCCCGGACGCATCGGCCCAGTGGAACGTCGCACGGCTCGATGACGCTCCCAACAGAGTGTACACGACGGCCGGGCTGGATCCGGCGCTCCTCCCGACCGTGGGCTACGCGCGCGTGATTTCCATGTTCGGCCATCCCGTGCAACTCGCCGGCGATCTTGGCATTGCGGCCGCCGAGTTGGACACCCGGGACTTTCGCGTGCAGGCGCAGGCGTTCACGTCGATACTCCGCTGGCGGACCGTGAACCTGACGGGCCGTGCCGCGCTGATCGGACGCGGCACGGAGAACAGCATCTACCGCGGCTACAACTTCGGCTTGGGTTTCACCGGGACCCTGGGAGTCTACCGTCGACGGTGGTTCGTGGCGACAGAACTCGGGTTCGACAAGGCCGTCGTGACCCACGTAACCCACAGTGCGTGGTACCGCACGTACTTCTACGCGGAGGCCAAGGACGGGTGGTATCGCGATACCGGTGGCACCGTGCACTACGGGCTTACCGCGGGCGTCACGGTGGGCAAGGTCGAACTGCTCGCACGGTACGGAGTGCAGCGGACCGAACAACTGAACGATTTGATGCCGCCGATGTACGCGAGCGTCGGGTTGGGCTTGGCATTCTGAGCCGATGTCGTCTTGGTCACATGCGGGGGGCACTCACCGGCGCCAGGACGCCGAGGATTGCCGACAGGGTGGGCGAGTTGATGGCTATCCTTCAGCCGCGGAGATCATTCCTGTCCATCGTCACCCCCAGTGAACCACCCAATGGCAAAGCCCGCGGCGAACCCTCCACCGGCAAAGACGAGATTGCCTTTGGTCGTACACGTGGAGAGCCCTTCCCCTTCATTGAAGAACACGTTCGAGATCAGTGTGCAGGTTGCCACGCCTGCCACTGCGCCGATCACGCCACCCAGGACGCCGCGGCGCAGTTGTCGCGACCGAGGAGATCCCTGGGGCAAGGCTGGCAGCACGGGGTCATGCTGCACGCCCTGCGCAGCCAGAGCCGGGTAGAGGCGCTGATCGACCGTCACAGCGACTCCCAGAGATGCGGATGGGTCGAGCGCCTCTGGGGTGAGACCGGTGGTTTGCAGCACGATCAGGAACGACAGAAGGCAGGTCATCTCCACACCTCGACAGTGCGTCAACTGAATTAAATGGGCGCCGTGACCTTGACGCAGGCAACGGCCACGAAACCTCGAGCCTCACCGACCCGTGACGAGGTTGCGCGCCCGCCGCTGAATGACATCTTAGCTCTCTACAATCTACGTAGGCGCCCTCGCGGCGCCGCCGCACCAGTTCCGCCACGGCCGCAAGCCGCAAGTGAAGTAGTCTCTAACGTGTTGTGGGCGTAGCTCTTCCAACCGGAAGACGGGGCTCCCGGCGGGTCACTGACAGGCCCACCCCTACCGCCCCGATGTGGGATTTTCCAGTACGTCAGAGGGATTGATAGGGGATTATCCAGTTTCGACGCGGGCCCAGATGCGGGTCCACTTGGCGGGCGCCCATGTCTGCTGCTCCTCTTCCTTACGCTGTATGCCAACTGAGTACTGCGTCGCTTCCGCAAGAGGAATGATCTTCTTCGGAACGACGCGCTGGCAGTGGACCGGCCGAGCAGGACCTCCTACGTTACTCTCGCTCTTGGGGGGCTCCCCTTTTCCCGGCACCGAAAAAGGAACAAACGAATGGCAGGCCATAGCCCAGACGACGTCACCGAGTTCGAGCGCGAGACCTGGAATCGGTGTGCGCAAAGATATGAAGAGACTTTTGCTCTCCTCACCAACGAGGCCGTGCCGCTTCTGGTCGAGGCGGCGAACGCAAACGCACTCAAAGATCCCGTGGCCCGACATCACGGGATTTCGGCACAAGCTGGTGCACGACTTACTGTGGGGCTTTCACTTCCGATGCGCCTGCCGCGATTCGTTGCGTAGCAGACGCGAGTGGCGAGGTGGGGTGGTGGGGGCGTCCACGCGGGACCTTTGGCTCCGGAGGCCCGTTGAGACGCTCACTGACGTCAACTGGCGTCAAAGT
>JBDHDN010000622.1:0-2142 GCA_039591485.1 Gemmatimonadota bacterium | reverse complement strand
TCCGCATCCGGCGCGCGCTCGAGCAGACGGCGACCCAACGGGAGGTCGCCCGGCTGCGGCGTTCGGCGAGCCTGAACGCGCTCGGCGGACTGGTGGGGCATTCACCGGGGATGCAGCGCGTGTTCGATTTGATCCAGCGGGTGGCTCCGCTCAACATCTCGGCCCTCGTCGTTGGAGAGACTGGGACGGGCAAGGAGTTGGTCGCGCGCGCGATCCACGATCTGTCACCCCGGCGACGCGCCCCCTTCGTCCCGGTCAGCTGCGCGGCCGTGCCCGAGACCCTGCTCGAGTCGGAGTTGTTCGGCCACACCCGCGGCAGCTTCACCGGCGCCGTGACCGACCGCCGTGGTTTGTTCGAAGAGGCGCGAGGCGGCACGGTATTCCTCGACGAGGTCGACTCGATCGCGTGCGCGATACAGGCCAAACTGCTCAGGGTCGTGGAGGAGCGGACGATCCAACGGGTCGGCGCGAGCCACGACATCCCCGTCGACTTCCGCCTCGTCGCCGCGGCCAACCGGAGCCTCGCCGCGCTCGTGGAGGCAGGCGACTTCCGGGCCGATCTGTTCTTTCGCCTGAACGTGTTCCCCATCGAGCTCCCTCCACTCAGGGATCGCAAGGAGGACATCCCCCTGCTGGCGGCGCACTTCCGTGACGAGATCGCCCGCACCACGAACCTGCCGGTCCTGCCGTTCCCCCGCCGGATCATGCGCCGCATGGAGTCCCATGACTGGCCGGGCAACGTGCGCGAGCTCAGACACTACGTGGAGCGGCTCATGATCATGTCGGCCGGCAGGAACTCCATGGATGCCGTGGCGCTGCCCGTGGGTAACGGCCATTCGAACGGAGGCCTGCGCCACGCCCTGGACGAGCGCTGGAACCTGGGCCGGCTGGAGGCCGAGTACATCCGGGTCGTGCTGGAGCACACGCGGGGCAACCGCAATCGGGCCGCCGCGCTGCTCGGCATCGACCGCCGAACCTTGTACCGCAAGATCGAGACACTTCCGGGCTGATCCGGCTTCGACAATCCCGATCCGTCCCCTCCCCCGTTACCTACCACGGCGTCCGCCCGTCTCTCGGGCGTGCAGGGCGCACTCGCACCCAGGGGACCACCAATGGACACCTTCTACCAATCCGCCGACTGGCATCCCCACGATATCTCGTGGAACGAGGCCCTCGAGCGGGGCTGGAGCCTGCGGGAGATCGAGCGCGAGTACATCCTCGCGGTCCTCGAGCACACGGGCGGACACCGTAGCCGGGCTGCGCGCATTCTCGGCATCGACCGCCGAACGCTGTACCGCAAGCTCCGGGAATTCGAGAGCTTCGCCGAAGTGACCTAACGCTCCATTCTCTGTGGAGGGAGCGTCGCGAACTGCCCCACGTCTCCCCCCGGGCTATCGAGCCCGTTACCTCGCGGCGCTTCCTCCCGTCTCTCAACGGGCAGGGCTCTCAACCACGAAGGGGGCCCGATGAGGCGGATCACACTCTTGCTACTACCGGTTCTCACCCTCGCCGCGTGCCAGGACCAGCTCCCGACCTCGGCCGACGCGAGTGACGCCGCGGTCGCCGGCATCGCCGCGGACCTCGAGTATGACCTGAAGGTGAACCTCACCGAAGCGACGGCCGTGACGCTGTACCTCGATGGCGAAACCCGGCTACCGCTCTCGGCCACGCTGAAGAACCTCGACAACCTCGCGTCCACCGACATGATGCACGAGTTCGAGGAGGGCTGTCCCATCCATTTCCCGGATCTCGATGGAGACCAGGACGGCGACGGCCTCGTACTGCACTTCAGCGTGGCGGCGCTCTTCGATGGCTATGACGTGAGCGCCGTGCCGCAGGTCGTACAGGTCGAGCTGTCGATCCAGTTCGCCGAGGAGCCGGCATTCACTCCGGTCGTCTACGACGTGCTGCTCGTCGACAACCCGGCGAACGGCTGGCAGCGTGGCAAGCAGAACGGCAGGTGAGGCGGCAGCGGCACCAGGGCACGAATGTCACAACAGGGGGCGGTCTCCCACGGAGACCGCCCCCTGCACGTCCACCCCGCCGGTGCCGCTTCAGTCCGTCGAGCGCCCGCCCGTCCGTGCCTCCCGCAGGGACGCCACGACCAAGGCTCCCTTCTCCGACTGATAGGGCGCCAGGCTG
>JBDHDN010000621.1:0-2647 GCA_039591485.1 Gemmatimonadota bacterium | reverse complement strand
AGGCCCCCTCGAGCCCCACTTCCACGTCCAGCTGCCGGTCGCCCGTGCCGATATCCAGGAAGTGGTCGGGCTCGTCCAACGTGCCGGTCGGCAGCCGTATGGTGCCGACCGCGACCGCGCGGGCCCAGGCACTCTGGAACACACCGAATCGCATGCCCAGCTCGATGTCTCCGAGGTTGAGGGAGTACTTGCTGAACTGGAGTGGGTACGACGCGTATCCGTAGGCCGAGTCGGCGAGCATTTCGTTCACCCCGCCCGCGCCGATGGGGGCAGAGGGCAGCGGATAGGTCGCGGTGAGGGGACTTGCGCCGAACTGGACCAGCCGCGTCGAGACGTCCTGGATGGCTGCCAAGAGCCCGGTGCCGGCTTCCGACGCAGTGAGCGGAGCGAACGGAGTGATCTGGGCACCGGGGGTGCCGCCGGCATCGACTCCCGCAAGCACGGCGAGGCCGAGCACCAACTGCCGCGCGTCCGAAGAGCGTCTGGATCGCTTGTTGTGCGGCGACCGAGTTGCCCGACTGCTCGGCAAGTTGATTCCAGCCCATGTCACCCGCGGCGGAGTCGACGCTGAAGTCCACCTGCGAGCGTGTCGTCACGAGCGGCACCCGCGCAGTGAGCGAGATCCGATCCGAGAGGCCGAACCGGAGTGTCAACGGGAAGCGGCGAATGTCGGCATCCCGGATCGTGCGGAACACTCCCAGATTCACGGCGTAGAGCGGATCGGTGAGAATCGACCGCAGCGCGGTCTGGGGCTCGGCGAGGGTCGGAAACAGGCGCACTCCCGCGGTGCTGTCACTGAAGTCGGTGCCGAGCGGCTCCGTGCTACCGTTCGCGTCGAATCGCTCCCGGTAGCTCAGGTACCGCGGCTCGAACCCGATCCTGAGGACACCCTTGGGTACCAGGCGCGCGTCGGCGTACTGGCCGCTGGCGGGGGTGGCGAGAGCGGACACGAGGAGGACGAGGGAGGCGGCCCAGCCGATCGCGAGATCGTAGGGTCGTGGGATCGCAATCTTTGTCACTCGGCCGGTCCGTCGGTCCGCCGGTCCGCCGATCCTCCGCGCTCGTATGCCAGGCATCGGGGCGGAATCTAAGTGAATGCGGGAGGCCCACCAAGGTGAGCCCCCCGCGCCGAATTCCCGGTCCTGAGACCCGTCAGGGAGACAGGCTCGTCCCGTACTGATCGTTGATGGCGTCCGCGATTCCCGCCGCAATCTGTTCGTGCAGCAACGTGCTCCAGTGAATACCATCACGGCTCAGCGCGAACCCGAACGGCTGTGTCTCGTGCTGCGGGTCGGTCGGGTCGAATGCCGGGAAGGGGCGGAAGGCCCCTGGCGTGCCCGCAAGCTGGGTGAACAACGGTGCAGGGTCGAAGTATGCCCAGTCCCGATCGTTGGCAACCTGCTGAATGTGCGCGTTGTACGCTGCGGCCGCCGTCACGAGATTCACCCACTCCTCCGCGATGATGACGGTTTCGTCGGTGCAGGCGAGCGTGAAGGGCGTGGGAATCCACACGATCCCCTGCGCCAGGCTGTCGAAGACCATGCCCGCGAGCGCGTTCGCCGTTCCGAGTGCCGCGCCACCGACAGGGAAGGGTACGAACACCGTGGTGCACGCCGGTGCCACATCCAAGGTGTTGAGGGTGGTGATCTGGCCTCCGGTGGCGGCTGTTATCGCTGCATCGAGTTGCGCGTCGTAGGCCACTTCGAACTGCTGCCACGCCGCTCCAGGGCTGAAGTAGGGCACGCTCGCACCGGTGGACAGCTGCAGCGGCTGGACGCCGATCAAAACACCGCCCTCGAGCGAGCCGATCGCGTCGAGTGAGTCGAGCATCGCGTCGTACCGCTCGGCGAAGGTGGCCGGAGGCGTGACGCGGTCGGGGTCACCCGCGTTGGCCTCGTCCAGCGCCGCACCGAGGAGATCGTTGGAGCCGATGGCGATTGACACGAAGGTCGGCTTTATCGCGGCTGCAACCTGAATCGGCGTGAGCCCACCCAAGAGAAACGTCTTGAAAGCGTCTGTCTCGGAGGGTACCAGACCCGGGTCGAAGTAGTTGAACAACTCGACGACTTCAGCGCCCGGAATGCCCAGATTGTTGATCCGGGTCGGGATCGGTGCCTCACGCAACGCACAGGGTGGCGCCGCGCCACCGCCGAGCCGCTCCTGCGTAAAGATGTTCACGTACGGCGGAGGGCATCCAGGGCTTAGGAGCAGCGGCACCGTGAAGTCGGTGGCCATGGCGTCCGCGAGGAGCACGGGGTATGCCTCGAGCTGCGTGCTGTCGTTGATCCCGCCCGATTGTATTCCCGCCGTGAGGCTGTTGCCCAGGGATGCGTAGCGGACGAACAGGGGGGCAACCGCGGTCGGCTCGTTCACCGTCTCGTCATCGCAGCCCGCGAACACGAGCGGCAGCACGGCCACGAGGGCCCACCCCAACCGGATCGGGGAAGTGCGGCGAATCATCGTGTGGTCCTTTCTCTTTCCGCGGGGCCGCATCAGAAGTGGAACCGGAGTGTGGCACCGAACAGGTGCGCGTTGAACTTGTACAGGCCGCTGTTGAGCTCGACGGTCGGGGACGTTCCCGGGAGCGGTTCGCGAACGCGGCCGCGGCGCTTGTTCTGGCGGATGTACTGGTACGCAAGGTCGGCCA
>JBDHDN010000620.1:0-2185 GCA_039591485.1 Gemmatimonadota bacterium | reverse complement strand
GGTACCGCGTTTCCTACGAACGCCGTGAGCGCGAGGACCCGATCAACATCATCTCGGACATTGGGCTGTTCACCGAAACGCTGGAGACGCGGGACGCCCAGCTGACGTGGCAGGTTTCGCCACGCAACAAACTGACCTTCAACGTCCGTGCGGATCCCGTCGAGCAGTCGAACTTCGGCATCAGCAACGCCATTCCGCTCGAGTCCTCGCAGTCCCGCGAGCGTGATGTGGATACCTGGTCCGTGACGTGGACGGCGCCTGTTTCGCCGAGGGTTCTGGTCGAGACCACGACGGCCTGGCAGGACGTCAGTCTTTTCTCCGGGCCCGCCTTTCTCGGTGTTCCCAATGACTGCGTGCCCAATTCGGTCACCGGGATCTTGCGCGATGCGCTGTGCACGAACCTGACCAGCGGTCCGGGAAACGATCCGCGTTTTCACCGGACCTCCGGTTCCTACAACGAGACGACCGGCGACAACCGTCAGCGCTTCACGGTCAAGTCGCAGGCCACGCTCTTCGCCGGACGCCTGTGGGGCGGAGACCATCAAGTCAAGATGGGCCTGAGTATCGAGAACGAGCGCTACTTCCGCGACCTCACCCGTGGACCGAGCATCACCTTCCAGGAGGTGCACCCCTTCGGCGGGCAAGCTTTCGCCATCGTGCTGGCGGACGTCGCGGTGCCGTTCAAGGATCGTGTTCAGGCCACCGGGACGAACTGGGGGATCTATGCCGAGGACCAGTACAAGCCGGCCGGCAACGTGACCATCACCCTCGGGGCGCGCGTCGATCGTGAAGAGCTGAACTCCCAGGGTCGTGAGCAGATGGATCCCTCGGCGGAGCTGGCCGCCTGGGAGGATTCACTCGAAATCGACGACGGCTTCTTCCTTCCGAGCGGGGATTGGGGACAGTTCTTCACGGGATACGAATCCTTCCTCACCTATCGCACCCAGCTCGTCGACGTCCTCTGCGCGGGGTTGGACCCGTCGTTGACGGAACATTGCAGGTTGATCACCTCGCCGAGTGTCATCTCGCAGCAACAGGAGGGACTCGAGGCCAAGCGCAGGTCCAACGGGGTCAACATACGGAACACCAACGTATCGCCGTTCCTGGCCGTCGCGTGGGACCCCTGGAGCAACGGTAAGACGGCCCTGAAGGTAGCGGCCGGCCGGCACTACAACAACACTCCCCTGGTCGTTCCGCTACAAGAGCTCGAGCCGGTGCGCACGACCGTCGAATACCGGGCCGACTTGGCCACCTTCCAGACCAAGATCTTCGGCAACATCTCACCCAACATCAACGCACGCACCGTGGATTACGGACTGAGCACCCCGTATCAAGACGAGTTCATGGTGTCGTTCGAACGCGAAATAGCGACCGAGACCTCGATCTCGCTGAGCTACGTCAACCGGCAGTTCCGCGATCAGTTTCAGGACCACGATATCAACATCACCACCGCGGATTACGGCACCTGCGCCACGCTCCAGCAGCAGATCGAGAGACGCGTGAGCGCCGTGCTGCCTCCCGACGGAGTCGAGGACGACTGTGGAGGGATCACGGCGTTCTTCGGGGGAACCAATACGCAGCCCCCGTTTCGGATCCAGTTCCCGGACGGCAAGCCGGACCTCTACATCCAGAACCCCTTCTGGGGTTCGATTCTGGAGATCGGCAACCTCAACGAAATCGACTACGAGGCCGTGGTCTTCGAGCTGGTCCGCCGCCAGTACCGCAGCTGGGAGATGAACGCCTCGTACACGTACTCCAGGGCCGAGGGGAATGGCGAGGATTTCTTACAGGAGCTGGGCGACGATCCGGCCCTACGCGCCGAGGTCGACGGGTTCCAGTCGTACGATCAGCGCCATGTCGTCAAGGTCAATGCAACCACGATCACGCCGTGGGGCTTGCGTCTGGGAACGGCAGTGACCTGGCAGTCGGGACTGCCGTACACGATCCTCGCGGAGAATGTCTCGGACGACATCCTGCCGCCCAGCACGTCGCACTTCGTCCCCCAGATAGGGAGGATCCGGCAGTCCTATCCCACGGGGAAGCGCAACGATCAGCGCAACATCCCGTACTGGAACGTCGACGTCACGATCACCAAGGAGTTGCGGCTCGGGCGCCAGACGAACCTCCAGCTCTCGGCGGAGGTCTTCAACCTGCTCGCCGATGACACCTACATCATCTACAATCC
>JBDHDN010000619.1:0-2188 GCA_039591485.1 Gemmatimonadota bacterium | reverse complement strand
CGGGGGACGACGTCTGCAGGGTGTGCAGCGACTCCGAGGACGGGTCACGCGAGCGCGCCGGCGGGTCGCCTGACGCCTCCTTCACCCGCGTGGCGGAGAGCACGCCTCATCGGGCAGGAGGACGGTAGGGCGGTAGGGTGGTATGGTACTGCTCAACACGGAGCGCCATTGCACAGCATGAGCTTCCACAGCGCGCCGTCCGTCCCCCGGCTGGCGAGCACGAGCCAATCTCGCTGCGGCCAGTACCGGACGGTCACAAACTCTCGATCCGCCTGCGCGGCCGTCTCCCACGCCGTCAGATCCCGCGTGACCATGATCCGCCCGTCGTCCGCCAGCGCGTAGAGATAGTCGGCCGCCACCGCCGCCCAGTGGAAGGTCATGAGGCCAACGGTGAACGGCAGCTCCCGCCGCGACAGCTCCCCCAGTCCCGACACGACCAGGAGGCGGCTGCGGGCACGCGCCAGTGTAACGAGCGCATCGCCGAACGGCGTCAGGCGCTGGTAGCAGGCGACTTCCTCGTCGGGGAACACGAGCGTCCAGTCGGTCCCGACGTTCGGCTGCACCACGAGGAGGCACGAGTTCAGACTGTCGGCGCTCGTGGCGTACAGTCGACCCCGATGGCCCACCACGTCGTACGTGCGATAGTCCCCCACCCCGTTCTCGTGGGTGGCGACCCGCTCCCAGTGTCCACCCAGATCCCGGGAGCGCCAAATCTCGCCGACCGAGCCGGTGAAGTCACCGCGGTGTGCGCTGGTAGCCACGTACATCTCGTCGTCCGCGGTGTCGTACCACGCGCCCCACGCGTGCAGCACGTTGGGGAGGGTGCGTCGCTTGGTCAATCCGGCAGCAGCACTGTAGGTGTAGACGTTGCCGGCCTCCCACCCGTCGGGGCAGCAGGGATCCACACCGGGAATGAACGGGATCCCTGCCGCGCTCACCATGTCGAGCACCCCCTGCTCGTCCAGCGGGGCCACCGCGCGGAGGCCCTCGTCGTCGTATGTGCCCAGGAGCGCACCGTCCGCGGCTGCCGGCAGCCCAGCTCCAAACCCCAGGTACAGGGCGTCCGATATGGGAACCATGGCGTACGCCGCGAAATCGTCGGGAACCGCGTCGAAGCCCGTGTGCTGCGCGAACCAGGAAGCGTAGGGAAACGCGGGGGCCAATGCCTCCGGAACCGACGGCTGGACGTCCTGCGCCGACTCGCAGTGGAGCGTGAGGAAGGACACCCCCACGAGCACCAAGATGCGCCTTAGGCGCGCGCGTTCACCCACACGTACCAGCGCTAGGGTCCGAGGCCGAGAGGACCGTAACCGATGGGGAGGGACCAGGATGGCGACACATGGGGAGCAAGGCTTTCGTTCCGGCAGGTGAGCGTACCGTGCCGGCGGGTAGTACGCAACCGTGCCATGATCTGCCGACACCGGCGCTCTTGTGCCTGTGCAAGCAGCTGATCCACGTTCATTCTTGGGCCCCACTCTTCCTCGGGCGGTTCATGTCCAAGAAGGAGAAGGCCACCCGGACGTCGTCGAGATCATAAACCTGCAACCCGTCCGCAGAAAGGCGAGACCCTATCAGGTACGGCAGGTTCGCCAACTGATCCTGCGGCACGGCTTTGGAGGTCACCCGAATGCAGAGTAGGTATCGCTACGAGATCATTCTCTACTGGAGTGACGTCGACCAGGCAGTTGTTGCCGAGGTCCGCCGAACTCCCTCGATGTATGGCAGACGGCCCGACTTACCACGACGCATTGCAGCAGATCGAAGTCGTCATCGCGCAGTGGATCGCGACCGCCCGTGAGCTGGTGAGGCCAATTCCAGTCCCGCAGGGGCGCGTACGGTTCGCGTGACACCCCGCAGCGCCTGCCCCGGGCGGAGGCGGCAGCCCACGTCTCGGCATTCGCACAAAGATCTGCACCCACCTTTCGGACGCCTCAACTGAAGTTTGAGTCGAGCCGACGGAAGCTTGAGCCGCCGCACCTGAAGCGTGAGCTTGCGGCGATGACGCTTCGCTCAGGAGTGCGAAAGCGTGAGGCGCGCTGACTGAAGCGTGAGTTGCCGCCCGAGTTGCCGTGACTGAAGCTTGAGTTGCCGTGACCGAAGCGTGAGTCGGGCCGCCTGAAGCGTGAGTCGGTGGGTCTGACGCAACTCCCGACGCGTGTAAGTGTAAGCACAGAAAAGCGATATCTCG
>JBDHDN010000618.1:0-2194 GCA_039591485.1 Gemmatimonadota bacterium | reverse complement strand
CTCCGAGTCCATGAGGAGGCGGGCCCCTTCGGCGTCGGCGCACCCATTGCCGTCGGTGCACTCGCCCATCGAGCACTCCATGGCGACCGGTATAGGCAGACCAATGCCCAAGCGGATACCGTTCGGGCCAGTCGTTCCTTGGGTTTGCTGGAAGGGCAAAGCGGCCACCAGGGCAGCGTCCTCGTCCCAGCCGATGAGAATCTCACCGCCAGCTCCGCCGTTCGGCGTGTAGGTGCCCGATGCGGTGTTCAGCCCAAGCTCCAGGTTCACTCGGGCTTGGCAGTCCGTCACTGGGTCGCACGGGTCGGTGAGAACGTTGCAACTCGAGCCATCCGAGCACGTCGACGGGATGATTACATCCCGCGGGCACACCAGCGCGTTGCCGTCCTGATCCTGACCGGAGCAACTGGTCAGCAACACCGGTCCACCCGCCGCGCCAGAGCGGACGGTGACGGTGGCATTCAACTCCTGCAACTCGGCCGAGGTGAAGCCGAAGGCAAGTGCCGCGTTGAGGAAAGTGGCCGGGAAGAACGCGGTGCCGGTGTGTGAAAGGTCCACGTCGGTGCCGTTGAGGACGGGCCCGAGGGGCGTTGTCACCAATATGTCCGGCAGGTAGGAGGTCGCGGTTCCATCCACACTGTTGGCGCAGACCATCGCCACGGTGCTCGTGTCCGGGTCTGGGACCACCTCACAGCTGCCGCCGAGGCAGGCGCAGTTGCTGCCGCCACAGGTGGTGCAGCTGGTCCCGTCAGGCTGACTTCCGGTGTTGTCGCAAACCGGGTCGTTGTTGGCGTCGGGAGTACAGAGGTCCACCGTACACGCGTCGCCGTCGTCGCAGGGCGGCCTCGAAATGCACTCCGCGCTGCCATCCGTGCATTCACTCACGTCTGCACAATCGCTGCCATCCTCGCAGGTCGTGCCCGGGTTGCACACGTCGACGTCCTGACAGTTCGAGCTGCAGAACGGGTCGGTTGTGGGCACGCCGTCGACATAACCCGCGGCGCCCGGGTCGCATCCGCCGGTTGGATCCGAACAGGGATCGCAATCTTCACCGGCGTCGACGATGCCATCGCCGCAGGACGGAATGCGCAGACAGCTTGCGGGGTCGCACTCGAACCAAGCGGGGTTATCCGCGGCGGGTGGCGGGCCAAGATCGCAGTCTTCCCCTTCGTCGATCACGCCGTTGGGGCACGTGGGTGGCGCGATGCAAGTAACCTGGGTTGTCCAGGTGTCTTCACAGTAGGTGAAAGCCGGTGCGGGAGTTGGCACCGGGAAGTTGTCGAAGGGGTCTTGGGCCGCGTCATCGGACACCGCAATCGTGATAGAGTGGACGCCGATTTCTAAACACTTGTACTGCGTGGTGGCCGCGTTTGCATCGGTGAACTCGCCGCTGGCCGACCTCCACTCGTACTCCACCGCATCGCCTTCATCGTCTTGGGCCATCGCCGCGACATCGATGAAGAAGCCCGTGGAGACCTGCAATGGAGAGACAGTGGCATTCTGGACGATCGCGCACCGGTTGAACTCGCCATTGATGCGCAAGGAGCCTAGCTCCCTTTGGCTGCCGCAATTGAGCAGGACCGTTCCTGCGGTCTGCGCGTCAGGATTAACAGTGAATGGGCCAGCCGTTCCCTCACAGTTGGTTCTGGGAGTCTGTCCATCCCTGCTCAGCTCTTCCGACGAAGCGGTGAGCTGCACCCCATAGACGCCCGGCACGAGGCCGAATTTCTCGAACGACGCCGTTGAGCCTGGCTGCGACACATTGATGACGCCTCCGGCCACCGGGGTGAAGGTGGCGTCCACGATCACCCATTGGACCGTGTTGATGGTTTCGTCTTCGGACGCGGGCGGAAGGCCGCCGAGGTCGATGTTCATGGCCAGACCACCGGTCTCGCTGTCCTGCGTCCCTTCGCTGGTACAGCCTACAAATGCGAGGGCGCCAGCGAGACACCAGCCGATCAACGGCTGGATTCTAAATCGCGCGTTTGTCATGAATCTACTCCTTGTTGTCAACTACATGCGCGACCTCCCACACTCACATGCGGACGGCCAATCGCGTTCACGGGCTGCGCGTGCGGCGAATTTTGCCTCACTCGCCTTCCCACTACTGGGAGGGAGACACGCGTACAACAGCACAATTCGGAAGATCAAGAGCTGACGAACACAATCAGCGCTCCTGTAACCAAGGTTACGG
>JBDHDN010000617.1:0-2202 GCA_039591485.1 Gemmatimonadota bacterium | reverse complement strand
CGACGCCATTTCCCTTCCCGATCACCTCGGCCCGCAGTTCGCTCCCGTCCCCGGGCTGGCCGCGGTCGCCACCGCGACCGAGCGCGTGCAGCTGAGCATGTTCGTGCTCGCGAACGACCTCCGGAACCCAGCAGTGCTCGCCAAGGAGGTCACCACCCTGGATGTCCTCTCCGGCGGGCGGATCGAGCTCGGCATGGGAGCCGGCTGGAACCCCGTTGAGTACGCCGCCCAGGGCGTGCCCTTCGATCGGCCGGGTGTGCGGATCGAACGCCTCGCCGAGGCGATCTCCATCATGAAGCAGGCCTTCGCGGGCGAGCGGTTCAGCTTCGACGGCGCCTACTACGGCATCAAGGACCTCGAGGTGCTGCCTCGTCCGGTTCGACCGGATGGGATCCCCTTCGTCCTCGGTGGAGGGGGCAAGCGCATGTTGACCCTCGCCGGCCAGCAGGCCGACGTGGTGAGCATCTCGACGAACAACAGCACGCGCACGGCGGAGGTCGGCGGCAGCACCCAGCTCGGCGAGGAGGTCGTGGCCGAGCAGATCCGCTGGGTGCGGGAGGCGGCGGGCGATCGCTTCGACCAGATCGAGCTGCACATCCGAGTCTTCGGCGTGGCAGTGCGACCGACCCGAAAGGAAGGGGCCGAGGCACTGGCGGACCAGCTCGGTGACCCCGAGATGCTGCTGCGATCTCCCTTCGTGTGGGCGGGGCCGATCGAGGCCATTCACGAGCAGATCCTGCGCTATCGCGAGGAGCTCGGTATCTCGTACTACACGCTGAGCCAGCGCCACGCCGACCAGGCCACCCCTCTCGTCGAACGCGTGGCCGGCACCTGAGCGCCGGGACACCCGCCGACCGTGCGCCCATAGGGGAACTGGCCGATGGTCGAATTCGGACACTGCACGATCGCTCCACCCATGCAGGGGGCCGCCCTGGCGCTCGAGGATGAGCAGCTGGGCTTCGACATCCGCTACTTCGGGGACAATCACTCCCTGCATCCGGACCCCTTCGTCGCCCTCTTCGATGCTGCGCGCGCGACCACGCGGATCAAGCTGGGAACGGGAATCGTCACCACGGTGACCCGACATCCATCCGTTCTCGCGAATCTCGCCGCTCCGTTGCAGCTGGCGAGCCATGGCCGGGCCATCCTGGGCATCGGCAAGGGCGATTCCGTCGTCGCCATGGTCGGGAAGCAGCCGCAGAAGCACGACGAGTTCGTTTCGAACACGGCGATGCTGCGCGCGTTCCTGCATGGAGACAGCGTTCGCCTCGGCGGCTACGACAGTCGGCTGGAGTGGCTGGAGGGGCAGGACTACGAGCCCGTTCCGATCGAGATCGCGTGCGCCGGCCCCAAGACGATCGGCGCTGCGGCGAGGATCGCAGACCGCATTCAGCTCACCGTAGGAGCGCCGCCCGAGCGCATTCGTTGGGCGCTGGAGATCATCCGCGAGGCCCTTTCCGAGGTAGGACGGGACCGCAGCGAGATCCAGATCGGCGCCCTGGTTCCGCTCTGCGTAGACGCTAGCCGCACCGCTGCGGCGGAACGCCTTCGCACGGGTACCGCGGTCATTGCGCACATGGCGAGCCTCCCGGGGATCGATCTCAGCTCCCAACCGGAAAAGCTGCGTCGCGTCACGACGCGGCTGAGAGAGGCCTATGACTACCGGCATCACAACATGGAGCAGGCCAACCCGATGCGCGACCTGGTCGACGCCGAGTTCGCCGACTGGTATGGAATCGGGGGCCCACCCTCGTACATCATCGAGCGACTACAGGAGCTCGTCGAGCTGGGCATCGACTACTTCTTCCTGGGCACGATTCCACTCGAGGAGCGCGAGATCCTCGCTACCGAAGTCATGCCCCGGATTCGCGAGCTAGGACGCCGATGAGCGACGACTCGATGGAAAGCGGCCAAGACCTCGCGAACACAGGACGGAGCGCCTGGCCAGCCCTGGGAACGACGCTCGGTACCCCGCTCGTCGTCAGCGGTGCTGCCAGCATGGCGGGGATGACCCCAGCGGCGCCGGCGGAAGGGCCCAGTATCCGGGCGTGGCCGAGTAGGCGATCGGTGGCCGCAGGGCGGTGATGACCCCGAACGGCGAGTTGGCGCTGATCAGTGCCGGGGCGGCCGGCTCGGCAAAGTCGACGCCCAGGAAACTCTCGGCCTCGGCGATGGTGCCGAGCTGGCGGACCCACATCGAGG
>JBDHDN010000616.1:0-3612 GCA_039591485.1 Gemmatimonadota bacterium | reverse complement strand
GACCGAGGTGCGGGCCGGCACGCCCGTGGTGATCATCGAGGAGGAGGCGGCGGCGAACGTGTTCGGGCGCATCGATCCGATCGGACGCACGATGCGGGTGGGAGGCCGAGCGCTGCGCGTGGTGGGGGTCTATCGCAAGCCGGAGAACATCTTCCAGCCGCCAGGGCAGGAGATCTCGGCGATTCTGCCGTTCCGTACGGCCGAGCGGTCGTTCCGATACGACGAGACGAACTCGCTCATCATCCTGGTCAAGCCGTACGCCGACGTCACCGTGGCCCGGGCAATGGACGCCGTGACGGTACAGCTGCGCCGCATGCGGGGGCTCAGACCCGCCGACCCGAACACCTTTGATCTCATCACCTCGGACCAGATCTTGAGCATCTTCAACCGGCTCACGGGCGTGTTCTTCCTGGTCATGATCGTGCTGTCGAGCGTTGCGCTGATGGTGGGCGGCATCGGGGTCATGGCGATCATGATGGTCTCGGTCACGAGCCGCACACGCGAGATCGGTGTGCGCAAGGCGATGGGTGCGACCCGGCGGGAGATCATGTGGCAGTTTCTTGTCGAGGCGGCGACCCTGACGCTGGTGGGCGGGGCGCTGGGCATCCTCGTCGGCTTGATCGCGGGCGAAGTGCTCAAGGGGGTCCTGGGATTCGAGAGCGGCGTGCCGGTCTGGAGCGCCCTGCTCGCAACCGCGGTGTCCGTTGCCATCGGACTGATCTTCGGGTTGCTGCCGGCCAGCCGGGCTGCCCGACTCGATCCGGTAGAAGCGCTGCGGTACGAATAGGCGGTCAGACGGTCGGGCGGTCAGGCGGTCACCGGCAGTCCGCCCTGCGCGGTCTCCGCAGCGATTCACAGAGTCCCCAGACTGCCTTGCCGGACTGTTCGCGAAGACGCTCGATGTCACCCTCGTCATACGGGGTGAGGTAGCCACGCTCGCGCGTCAGGAGCGTGTACGACAACCCCGCGAGGGAACCGATGGAGATGCCCAGGAACCGTGCGAATGCCCGACTGCCGCGCTTCGCCGATCCCTCGACGAGGTCGGCGGCCGCCGAGAACGCTGCGCGACGGGATTGCGCCGTGAGTCCGTACAGCTCTTCCGGCGGGAACTGCAGGGTAATGCGGTAGGTCACAAGCACCAGCCGATGACGGAGCTGCCACGCCTCGAAACGCTGGTAGGGCATCATACCGACATGATGTCAGGGAATTAGATTCCCGACCATGGTGATCTCGCGCATATGGTACCCGGTTCGTGCAGTGGGCAAACGTGACACGCGGCCACCTGTCCGCCCGCTCGCCTGTCCGCCTGAGCGCCCTCCGTTCCGGCAATGACCACCGCCATCGACCTCCTCGCCATCGGCGCCCACCCGGACGACGTGGAGCTCACCTGCGGCGGCACGCTGATCAAGACCGCGCGGGCAGGCTATCGCACGGCCGCCATCGACCTCACGGGCGGTGAAACGGGGACGCACGGCTCGCGCGACCTCCGGGCCGCGGAGGCCGAGCGCGCAGCCGGGGTGCTGGGACTCGCCGTCCGGCGCCATGCCGGCCTACCGGATGCCGGCCTCCACAACACGGACGCGACCAGGCGGGCGGTAGTGGGGCTGATTCGGGAGCTCCGGCCGAGAGTCGTGATCCTGCCCTACCCGATCGGGCGCCACCCCGACCACCGGATCGCGTCGGAACTGTGCCGCGACGCATCGTACCTGGCCGGGCTTCGGAACTACCCGGCCGACGGCGAGCCTCACCGGCCCGAAAAGATCCTGTTCACGCAGTCGTATCGAGAGGACCCGGTCAAGCCGACGTTCGTGGTCGACGTGAGCGACGAGTTCGAGGCCAAGCTCGCGGCGATTCGCTGTTACGCCTCGCAGTTCGACGGGAAGATGGCGGCCGGCGAGATCTTCCCGGCGGGAGGGGACATCTACGACAACGTTCGCATGCACTGCGCCCGGTACGGCAGCCTCATTCGGACCGCCTACGGTGAGCCGTACTTCACGCACGAGACCGTGCGGATCGACGATGTCGTCGCGATGGGGGTGCGGTCGATGTAGCCGGCGGGTGGCGTCCAGACCGGCCGTTCACATCGCCCGCAGCCCTGCCTACGTTTCACTTCACGATGACGAGCCATACACTTCGCAGTGCCCTGCTCTACCTGGACCACGCCGCTGATGTGATGCTGCCATTCCTGTCCGACGAGCAGTACGGCAATCCGTCCTCGGGCCATGCCGCCGGCAGGGCCGCACGGGCGGCCTTGGACGGGGCGCGGCGCCGCATCGCCGACGCTCTCGGGTGCGAGCCTGGTGATGTCGTCTTCACGTCCGGCGGTACCGAGGCCGACAATCTCGCTCTGATCGGTGCGGCGCTCCGCGCCCGCATGGACGACCGACCCTTCAGGGTCATCGTGCCCCGGACGGAGCACAAGGCCGTGATCGACGCCGCGCACGCGGTCGAGCGACTCGGCGGCGAGGCGGTCTTTCTCGACGTGGACGGCGAAGGCCGCGTCGAGCCGCAAGCGGCGGCGGACGCGGTGCGCGCTGGCGCGGCCGTTCTCAGCGTCATGTGGGTGAACAACGAGACCGGCGTCGTACAGGACATCCCGGCGCTGGCGGGTACGGCGGCGGAAGCCAATGTGCCCTTCCATACCGACGCGGTGCAAGCCGTCGGGAAGATACCGTGCGCGATGGACGAGCCGATCGCCATGCTCTCGCTGTCGGCGCACAAGATCGGCGGTCCCAAGGGGATCGGCGCGCTCATCGTGCGGGATGCCGGCCAGATCACCCCCTTGCTGCATGGCGGCGGTCAGCAGCGCGGCATCCGTCCTGGCACCGAGAACGTCGCCGGTGCCGTGGGCTTGGCGACGGCGGTCGAGTTGGCCGTCGCGGAGCGAGAGGAGGCCATGACGCGCGTGCGGGAACTGCGCGACCGCCTCGCCTCCGACATCGCGGCCGCGGTGCCGGGGCTCGCCGTGACCGGCGAGGGGGCAACGCGCGCACCTCACATCCTTCATGTGACGATCCCCGATCTCGACGGCAACGCGCTCGCGATCCACCTCGACCAGGCGGGCATCGCTTGCTCCACCGGATCGGCGTGCTCATCCGGGCAGTCGAGCCCCTCGCATGTGTTGACCGCCATGGGCGTCCAGCCGGAGCGGCCGTATGCGCCGCTGCGACTCTCCCTTGCCGCCACGACCGGGGACGACACGATCGATGAGGTCCTTCGCCGGATGCCGACGGTGGTTGGGCAGGTCCGCGTGCTGACGGCCGCCCTTCGGGGATCGACATGAGTCGCGGCAGAGTGCTCGTGGCAATGTCCGGCGGGGTGGACTCGTCCGTTGCTGCCGCGCTGCTCGTCGACCAGGGCTACGAGGTAATCGGCGCCACGATGCGCCTCTTCTGCTACGGGGACCGAGTCCCCGACCGGCCCTGCTGCTCGGTCGAGTCCATCACCGACGCCGCCGCCGTCGCGCAGCGTCTCGGCATCCCGCACTACGTCCTCGACCTCGAAGACCGGTTCCGGCGAAAGGTGATTGACAACTTCGTCGCGGAGTACGCGCGCGGGCGAACCCCGATTCCGTGCGTGCGATGCAACACGTTCACGAAGTTCCGCGACCTC
>JBDHDN010000615.1:0-2211 GCA_039591485.1 Gemmatimonadota bacterium | reverse complement strand
CGATGCTGCGGGCGTAGAACGGGGATGACGTAATCGCGCGATCCGTCACCATCGAGTACTGGCGTAGCAGCCCGTCCAGCGTGTCGCCGGACGACATGCCCGTGCGGAGTAGCAGGTACGCCGCCACCACCGGGATGCTTGCGCCGAGCGCGAAGACGAGCACGGCCCGGATCGGTCGTTCCCGTCGCGCGTGTTCGCGTCGCACGCTGAGCACGAGTCCCGTCAGTAGCGCGAGCAATGCGGCCAAGAACACCTCGACCTTGGTGAGGAACGTGAGGCCAAGCGCACCGCCGGCGCACAGCAACCAGATCGCTCTACGCTGTGTCGCGTACGCCCCCAAGCAGGCGATACCCGTCAGGGACACGAGCAACCCGTGTGTCAGCTCGTGGGAGTACGGTGCCACGTAGTTGTAGTTGCCGATCGTGACGTACTGCGCAAACGCAAACAATGCGAGGAAGACGAGGCAGGCCACAAACGCGGACAGGCGATCGCTTACCCTCCGCGCCAGGTGATGCAGCACGGCGGCCAGGAGGCCCACGAGTGCCAGATTGGCTGTCAACAGCACGTCCAACTGTGCACCGAAGACACGAAACCATAGGGAGTTCAGATAGGGCGAGAGCGGGCCGCTGAAGTACGCAATGTCGCGATAGAGGACCTTGCCGGTGGCGAGTTGCCATGGGACGTACACTTCGCGCCCGAAGTCGATCAGGATGTCCGGCCACGTGCGCCAGGTCCAGGCCAGCATCAGCACTGCGCACCCCGCCAGTGTCATCGGCACCGCGATGGGTACCACGCGCCGCGCGCTCACGTCACGCTCCATCGTCCAGGCTCGATTCCATCGTGCACGACTGCTGTGTCGATGGGGTAGGGAGGTAGGTGGCCAGCGGGTAACCGACGGGGGCTTCTCTCCGTCGTCCTTGTCGACGGATCACCACGCGGGTACGAACGCCACGATGCGCAGCGGCCCTCCGCTCCCGCCGGCAATCATCATTGGCAGCGCTATGACGAACGCGCCAGTGGCAGGCAATTGCTCCAGGTGCGTCACGTTCTCGAAGCCCGGAATGTTTGCAGCGTAGAGTGCGACGTGGCTGGCGAACGCGGTCGACTGCCCGTAGTCGATGCTGGGTGTATCGATCCCGATCGCGTCGATGCGCCGTTCAGCGACCAGCCAGCGGGCTGCCTCGGGGGCGAGACCGGGGAAGTGCAGCAGCGGGACGGCGTCGGGTCCCGTCGCGTCCGTACCGAGGTATTGCGCGCGATCGCCGTAGAACCGATCCCAACCGGTGCGGAGCAGCAGGATAGCACCATCGGCAATGCGACCGTGTTGCGCCTCCCACGTCTCGAAGTCCGCTACGCCGATGAGGTAATCGGGTGTCGCACGGTCCGAGACGTCGACGACCGCCGCCGGCCCGATCAAGCGATCGAGTGGAATCTGATCGGTGGTGTGCCGTCCCGCGGCGAAGTGGATCGGCGCGTCGAGATGGGTACCCCCGTGCTCGGCGGCGGCGAAGTTGTTTGACGCGTAAAAGAAGCCCCCGTCGGTCGGTCCGTACGCCACCTGCTCCAGTGTGAAGCCCTCGGCGGTGGGCCAGTAGATGCTCTCCGGCGAGAACGGGTGCGTGAGGTCGACCCAGGAACCGGCGTGTCCGGCGAATACGGCATCGATGCCCGCGGGCCCGCTGCAGGCGCCGAAGAGCAGGAGCATGGGGACTAGACGCAGGCAGGTGACCATCGGGATCCTCGACGGGTCTGGGTCGCCATCAATGGGAGTACGCAGTGCGATCCTGCACGGTGGTACGACAATGCGCAAGGAAAGGGGGGGCGAACCAGTTCTGCCACGGAGCCTTTGGAGCCGGGTACCGGCCGGGCCCTGCCAGGCCGCACCCGACAGCTACCTGTCTCTCACGCCGTGCGATCGCGGAGCGGTTATCTTCCTCTTACATGACCGCACCTCCCGTGAGGGCTCGAGCCGGCCTCGACGAGTACCGAACTCCCGTCGAGCGGGGTGAGATCGCGCAGCGATGACGGTCCTCCAGCGGAAAGTGACACTCCCGCCCGCCCGCCGTGGCTTTCACCTGATCACGGATCAGGTCGTCCGGGCAGTGCCCGAGATTCGGGATATCGACGCGGGCATTGCCCACGTGTTCATTCGGCACACGTCTGCCAGTCTCACGCTGAACGAGAACGCCGATCCGACGGTGCGCGCCGATT
>JBDHDN010000614.1:0-2213 GCA_039591485.1 Gemmatimonadota bacterium | reverse complement strand
CCCTTGCTGTCACTCAAGCGGCACACCAGACTCGCCCCGTCGGGATGCCACAGGAGCGGGCGCTCGCAGAGGAAATCGGTCACCTGGATTGGCAGAGACCACTCACCGCCAACTCGCTCCCGTGCCACGAGCCAGACCATGGTCGTGTGGTCGTGAGCCCACGCAAGGAAGGCGACGCCGAGTCCGTCGGGCGACCACACCGGATCGGTGTCGCTGAGGGGTGTGTCCGCGATCGCGTCGGCCTCCCCTCCCTTGGTCGCCACCACGAAGATCGCGCTTGAGCCGGCGGTGCCTGAGGAATAGAAGGCAATCTCGGTACCATCCGGCGACCATCGGGGTTGGAACGCATCACCCGGCATGTCGACGATCGGCGCCTCGTCCCCACCGGACACCGGCCGTTTGTAGAGGTCCAGGTTCCCCCCAACGGAGCTCTCGTATACGATCGAGTCCCCATCGGGCGCTGGCCTGCTCGGGACTCATGTAGTGTGGCGTGCCCAGCGACAGTCCCGTCTCGGTGAGCCGCTCGCCTCCGGCCACTCTGAGCGCCCGCGCGATGCCGAAGTCCGCCACCACCGCCTCGCCTTCCTGCAGCAAGATGTTCTCGGGCTTGATGTCGCGGTGCACCACGCCCTGCCGGTGCGCATAGTCCAGTGCCGCCGCCACCTGGCGGGCGAGCTCGATCGCTTCCTCAATGGAGAGCTGCGTCTCCCGGTTCAGCTGTTGCCGCAGGGACTCCCCCGCCACGTACGGCATCACGTAGTAGAGCAGCCCGTCCGCTTCGCCGGAGTCGAGCAAGGGCAGGATGTGCGGGTGGCTCAAGCTCGCCGCGATGTGGATCTCGCGCAGGAAGCGCTCGCCGCCGACGACGGCACTGAGTTCCGGTCTGAGTACCTTGAGCGCGACATCGCGCTCGTGCTTCACGTCGCGTGCGAGATAGACGGTCGCCATCCCACCGTGACCCAGCTCCCGCTCGATGGTGTAGCGGCCGGCCACCGCTGCCTTGAGACGGTCCAGCACGTCGGTCATGGAGCCATCCGGTACCGGCTAGCGACAAAGATGGTGCGACGGGAAACGCACCGCAATGCGCTGCTGCGGTTACGCCACGCGGACTCGGATCAACCACGTTGGCGGCGTGACCACTTGCATCTTTCCCAGCGCCGAGCCGAGCTTATGGGCATGCCAGCCACGACGTTCTACACTGCCGATATGGTCAGAGCGCTGCCGGACGACGGCAACCGCTACGAGACCGTCCACGGGGAGCTGCTGGTGACGCCGGCTCCACGGGCATGGCACCAGGCCATCGTCCTTCGTCTCGCAATGGCGCTGAGCGAGTACACTGGGCGCATTGGCATTGGCTACGTGTACCATTCCCCCGCTGACATCTCTTGGGGTCCTGACACGCTGGTGCAGCCGGACGTTTTCGTTGTGGATCTGGCCGAGGCGCGCACGCTGGAATGGAGTAGGATGAAGCACCTGCTCTTGGCGATTGAGGTACTGAGTCCTTCGTCACTCCGTGCGGACCGGTTCACCAAACGCAGGTTGTATCAGGAGGTCGGCGTACCCGCGTACTGGACAGTCAATCTCGATCAATGTGAGGTCGAAGTCTGGACGCCGGACGATACCTTCCCCGCTACTGAGCGTGAACGGCTCTCCTGGTCACCCGAGGGCGCGGAAGGGAGCTTCGTGATCGAGCTGGGGGAGTTGTTCGAGCCGATTTGAGCGTTGAGCTGACGGCTGCCCACTGACAAGTGCAAGACCTGCTGAGCTTCGTGCGTTGCGCGCACCGCCGGCCGACCTCGACCGCCCACACGCAGCGAAAATCCGGGACGGGTCTACTCGTCGAACAGCTCGTTCTGTTCGTCGGGATGCTCGGCGTCGCTCTGCACCAGCGCCCGGATGCGCCGCTCCCAGCGTGCCACGTCGAGCCGCGCCTCGGTCAGCAGCATCCGCCTGAGCACGTCCGGGATGTCGTCGAGCGCGTCCACGAGATCGGCGAGGGTGGCTCGCGCCTCCTGTATGCGGAACTGCTCCTCGGAGCCCACCGTCATGTCCCGGAGGATTGCCCGCTCACTGCGTGACGCAACGATCGGCTGATCCAGCGTGGCCGTGAACACCTCCGTGCGCCGCCCGGGGCCCCGCTCCTCCTCGATCGGCCTGAGGCCGACGATGGCATCCGACCGCCAGTACTTACCGTAACCCAGGTACACCATCCG
>JBDHDN010000613.1:0-3545 GCA_039591485.1 Gemmatimonadota bacterium | reverse complement strand
TGCTGGACCACTACGGTGACTTCTGTGCGCGGATGCTGGAGCTGGCACTCGAAGACGTGGACCCGGAGTTCATCTACCTGAGCGAGCCGATCTCGGACAATGCCGGGCCCCTGATCTCGCCCGAGACGTTCGAGGAGCTGGTGCTCCCCGTGTACCGGAAGATCGTCGCGGTCGCCCAGCGACATGGCTGCACCAACGTGCTGGTGAGCACGTACGGCAACACGAGTCGCCTGTTCCCAGCCATGATTGAGGCGGGCGTGTCGATGGTCTGGCTGTCCGAGGCGCCCGACGTGCCCGAGCTCGATTACCGCGAGCTGCGGCGGTGCTTCGGCCCGATGCTCGGCCTGATCGGCGGGATTCCGCTCGCCGTACTGCGGGAGGACTCGCTCGCGAGCATGACGGCACGGGTTCACGAGATCGTGCCTCCGCTGCTGAGCGAGGGACGCTACATCCCCCTTGCCTCCGGGCGTGTACGTCACGACGTGCCGTGGGAAACGTACCGCCACTACCGCGAGTTGCTCTCAGCGCTGCTAGATGCTCACGCCGTCCGCGGCGCCACGACACCGCCAGGACCAGCCTGAACCGGACCGATGTCTAACGCACTGACGGCACTAGCGGCAGTGCCGATTCCGATCGTCTTCCTCGGATTTTCGGGGCCTGCCTTGTGGTGGCCACCCGTCGCGGGACGACGCTTCTGTTCAAGCGGGTGGACCCCAACCGCAGGTCCGGCAAGCAGTGAACTGCTTGCGGTGAAGCAACATAGTGCTGCTACAGCATACGTTGCGGTTCCGCACGTTTTGTGACGTGGATCATTGCGCGCATGTCGCAGCATGCACTCGCGGATCGCGGACCCACCACACAACTCCTAACACCTGGTCGCGCCACGTAGTACGCCGATTCTCGCCGGTGGCGGCACCCGTCGGCGTCGCACCCGAGCCACACGATTTCCTCGAATCTGCGTTCGGAACGACAATTGAACCAACGGGATCCGGTTTCGCAGCGCTCGCTGGCTTGTTCGAGAACTAGCTGGTTCGGGTGACCGCTCGTCCCCTCCCACGGCGCCCGGCGTAGGGCGACGCTGTCCAACCACAACAGAGCGAATGACCATCCGAGGACGCATCCGTGTGGGATGCGTCTCGAGCGCCAGCTGCGGCTGCGCGCACTCTGGCGCACGGGTCAACGGCGCCACGGCGCAACGGGATTCCAATCAGGGCACCACCCATCAACCGTGTGAGGAGGAGAGCGATGAGTTGGCGATTCTCAAGGACGGCGCCTCTGGCGGTTCTGCTCGCAGCCTTCGTGTGGGCCTGCGAGGGCGGTCAGACGGACGCGGCCGTCGGAGGCCCGGGACCCACCGGGGCGATCTTCACGACCACGCCTGATGGCGGGATCGTGAACGAGAATGTCCGGTACGAGGCGAAGATCGAGGTCTACCTGGACGGCGGACCGCCTCCCAACGCACCGCAGACCGCGGCCGGCCTGGACGACGGCATGTACGTGTTTCAGGTAACCAACCCGTCCGGGTGGGTGTTGCTCTCGATGGATCCGGCCAAGTGCCGCGTCATCGAGGTCGCGGACGGGGTGATCAAGCGGCTCGTCAACCCGACGGAGCTGGGCCTGTCGGACGGCTATTCGTCTGGGAACGGCAAGAATGCAGTGACCGCGGAGACTTGCCACATCCAAGACGAGCCGGACGGCGTCGCCGGGCCCAGCGGCCGTCACGACACCAACACGGACCTGGACTACGGTAACAACGGGGCCATCGTCGTGCAGCTCATGCCGTTCCTCGACACGCCGAACCCCGGCGGCGTCTACAAGGCGTGGGTCACACCGCTGGAGACGTACCTGTCGCGCGACGGCGACCTGGAAGAGGTTCCGTCGGATCTCGTGAGGAAGAAGGGCGAGGTCCAGGGATTCAAGAACGACCCAGGCTTCGGCCCGCCGCGTTCCGTGCAGAAGACGGACAACTTCAAGGTCAAGGAAGTACCGCCGCGCATCAAGGTGTTCAAGTACGAGGACCTCAACGGCAACGGCGTGAAGGACCCCGGCGAGCCGGAGATCACGGGGTGGACGGTCTGCATCAGCGAAACGCTATACGACGACACTGAGGTCACCAATTGCTTCCCAACCCCTGTCGATCGGGCCGTCGCACCCGGTGCCACGGTGACCGTGACCGAGCTCTTCCCGGACAACATGTGGGAGCTCTCCTACGTCACCATCGATGACATCTACGTAGATCCACCGACGGTCTCGGTGGAGGTCGAGTTCGCCGCAGGCGATACGGAGCGCACCGTGGTGTTCGGCAACTGGAAATACGCCGAGAAGAACGGCTACAAGTTCCACGATCTCGATGCCGACGGCACGTGGGACAAACCCGGCGAGCCCGGCCTGGAAGGCTGGACCATCAAGCTCGACGGCTACGACGGCAAGGGCAACGCCGTGAACCTCTCGACCCAGACCAACGTCGGCGGGTTCTACAAGTTCCTCGTCCCACCCGGTACCTACGACGTCAGCGAGGACTGCTCCGACAAGTCCGGCTGGTACCAGAGCGCCCCGGCCGCTGCCGGGTACGCGTGCGGCGCCGGCAAGTATGAGGATCTGACGTTCCAGTCGGGCGACGTCCACGCGAACAATGACTTCGGCAACTTCAAGCCGGTGCTCGTCATGGTCCATAAGTTCAAGGATCTGAACGGCGACGGCATCCGCGACGCCAACGAGGAATGGCTGAAGGACGTCAAGTTCTGCCTGTACGACGGCGACGACAACCTCGTCAGCGACGACGACTTCGTTGGATCACCCCAGAACGCATGTCAGCTCACGGACGCCGACGGCGAGATCACCTGGGACGACCTGCTCCCGGGCACGTACACCGTGAAGGAGACCCTGCCGGACGGGTTCTTCGCGACCAAGACGAAGGTCTACATCCCGTTCGGTACCTTCCAGTTCGAGGTGAGCGGCGCGGCGGCGACGACGATCACCCTCACCTTGACCTCGGGCCAGGACGCCCACCTGTTCTTCGGGAACGTGTTCGACTGCGTCGGACTGACACCGGGTTATTGGAAGAACTGGCGGAACCACTACACGGCGGAGCAGTTCCAGATACTCTTGGCGGGGACGATCGCCGGTAGGATCGCCGAGGTGGACGCGATCTTCGAGGAATACGATGCGAGCAATCCGCAGGATCTCACGATCCTCAAGGCGTTCACGTTGGCCAACCAGCTGACGCTCAACCTCACGCAGAACTCGCATCTGCCGAACCCCAGCGGCGGGAGCCTGTTCCCGTTCTGCACGCTGCGGGATTATCCGTCTGCACCCACGCTGGGTGAAGTGCTCGTCGAGGCTGTGTACATCGTCCTCGGCAAGCCCGCGTCGGATGACTACATCCTCCAGCTGAAGAACTGGCTGGACGAGTACGCGAATCAGAAGTGGGTGTACGGTGGGTAATGACGGGCTGCAAGGACCCGCTGCTGACCCGCCAGCGTAGGTGGTGAGGGAGAAGGGAGCCGTACGGCTCCCTTCTCTGCAGGACCGGCGGGACACCGACC
>JBDHDN010000612.1:0-2219 GCA_039591485.1 Gemmatimonadota bacterium | reverse complement strand
GTCCCCGCACCTTGGTTCCGGATGAAATCCGCCAGAACCTGAACGTCGACCCCCGGCGTGGCGATGTGGGCACCCGCCCGATACACCGTGAGGCACAGCAGGGTGAACAGGAGCTTTTCCTTCAGCTCCGGTACCGCGAAGAGATTGGGAATCCGGGGTGCCGCCATGACGTCTATGCCTCGATCCGCCCGCCCGCCTGTTCGATCTTCGCCCGGGCGGCCTTCGAGACCGCACATCCCTGGACCACGAAGGCCCGGGCAGCATCACCGTCGCCGAGGATCTTCACGGGCCGGCCCGCGCTCTGGACGAGCCCGAGGTCGGCCAGCGCCGCCGGCGTGATAACGTCCGCCGAGACCTTGTCGAGGTCGCGCACGTTGACCACCTGCGACGGCACTCGAAAGGGATTCGTGAAGCCCCGCTTGGGGACTCGCCGAATCAGCGGCATCTGGCCGCCCTCGAAGTCCGGCCGCACGTTGCCACTGGTTCTGGCCCCCTGGCCCTTGTGCCCGCGCCCCGCTGTCTTCCCGAGACCCGAGCCCGGCCCGCGGCCCTTCCGCTTGGGTTCCTTGTGGGCCCCCTCAGGAGCACTGAGGTTGTGCAGCCCGAGCTGCTCCTGCTTCGCCATCACACCTCCTCGGACGTCACACGGATCAGGTGACGTACCTTGAATACCATGCCCCGGACCGATGCGTTGTCGGGAAGCACGACCTCGTCCTGGTGATGCTTGAGGCCTAACGCCCTGAGCGTCCGACGGTAGGTCTCGGCGTGCCCGATCCCTGACCGGATCTGCCGCACCCGTACCTTTCCAGTACCGCTGGCAGCGGTGCGCGTCCTTTCGGTGGTCTTCTTCGTCTTTGCGGCCTTGGTCGACTTCCCGGTCGTGGCTTTCTTCGCGGCCGACTTACCGGCGGTCTTCTTGGTCGTCTTCTTCGTCGCCTTCTTGGTGGATTTCGTGCGGCTCGCAGCGGCCTTGCCCGACTTCGCCTTCTCAGGCATTGGTCGCCTCCTGCCGCGGTCGATAGTCCAATTCCGACGGATCCGCGCCACGGAGCTTGGCCACCCGCTCCAGCGTGACGAGGCGCGTGAGCCCGTCCATCGTCGCCCACACCATGTTGTGCGGATTCGCCGAGCCCAGGGACTTGGTCAGGATGTCGGTGATGCCGGCGCACTCGAGCACGGAGCGCACTGGCCCCCCGGCAATGATCCCGGTCCCCGACGTCGCCGGCTTCAGCATGACGCGGCCAGCCCCGTGCTCGCCGACGATCTCGTGCGGGATGGTGGTCCCCTCACGGGGCACTTGCCGCATGTCGCGACGCGCACCTTCGACGGCCTTGCGAACGGCTTCGGATACTTCGTTCGCCTTGCCCGTCGCGACGCCGACCCGCCCCTCCCCGTCACCCACGGCCGCAAGTGCCGTGAACGAGAAGCGGCGGCCACCCTTCACGACCTTCGCCACGCGTGAGATGTTGATCACGTTCTCGATGAACTCGGACTCGCCGCCGCGCTCGCGGTCCTTGCGCTGCCCTCGATCCCTGTCTTGCGCCATCGTCTAGAACTCCAGTCCGCCGTCGCGTGCGCCCTCGGCGACCGCCCGTACCCGTCCGTGATACGGGTAGCCACCCCGGTCGAACACGACTCGCGTGATGCCGATCTCTTTTGCCCGCTGCGCGATCAGGGTGCCGACCCCCTTGGCGATACCGGTCTTCCCCGACCCGGCGGGCTCGAAACCTTTGGCGAGGTCGCTCGCGGACGCGAGCGTTACGCCCCGCTGGTCGTCCACCAGTTGCGCGTACATGTGCTTGAGCGACCGGAACACGACCAGCCGCGGCCGCTCTGCCGTACCGGTCAGCGTCTTCCGCAGCCGCAGGTGCCGCCGCAGCCGGAACTCGGCCCGGTTGCGTGGCTTCCGAATCAGCCGTGGCATCGTCTAGCCTCCCGTCTTTCCGGCCTTGCGGCGCACATGCTCGCCGACGTAGCGGATACCCTTGCCCTTGTAGGGCTCGGGTGGCCGCACGCGGCGCAGCTCGGCGGCAACCTGGCCAACCATCTCCTTGTCGATTCCCTCGACGGTGACCTGCGTCGGGGTCTCGACCTTGATCGCAATGCCCACGGGCGCGGCGTACTCCACAGGGTGTGAGTACCCAACGACCAAGCGCACGCCCTTGGGGTGTGCCTCGGCCTTGTACCCAACCCCATGGATCTCCAGCTTCTTCGCGAAG
>JBDHDN010000611.1:0-2223 GCA_039591485.1 Gemmatimonadota bacterium | reverse complement strand
GAGCCTCGAGGTGTCGCCCACGACGAAGCTGGAGCGTGGAGACGTGCTGCACGTCACCGGTCCGAGCGCCGGCCTGGAGGCGCTGGGTGACCGGTTGGGTCATCTCGAGCGAGAGGTTGCGGAAACCGACCTCCGGACGTTCTCGTGGGCCATCGTGCTCGGCATCCTGCTCGGCACCTGGACCCTCGAGGTCGCCGGCATCAAGATCGGTCTGGGCAGCGCCGGGGGTCTGCTGGCCCTGGGGCTGCTCGTCGGTTACCTGCGGTCGCTGTTCCCCGTCTTCGGTCGCGTCCCGGCCGGGGCGGCCTGGATCTTCACGGAGCTCGGTCTCTTGCTCTTCATGGCCGGGGTGGGCCTGCGGGGTGGCGCGGGTCTCGTCGAGACCCTCCTGAGCAGCGGGCCGGCGCTGCTGCTCATCGGCGTGATCGTGACCATGGTGCCGTTGGGCCTTGCCTACGTGTACGGCCGCAAGGTGCTGCGCATGAATCCTCTGATGTTGCTGGGTTCCATCACCGGAGCGATGACGAGCGGCGGTGCCCTGAGCGTGATCAACTCGCAGGCGCGAAGCACCGTCGCCGGCATCGGCTACACGGGCGCCTACGCGTTCGCCAACGTGCTCCTGACGCTGGCGGGCGCGGTGATCGTCTTGCTGGGGTAGTGACCGTCCCGTGAGGAAGGGCACGATGCCGAGGTTCGGGTCAGCGGCGTGGTGGTTTGCTCTCGCAGCGACGATCACCACTCCTGCCTCTGGCGACGACACACCGACCGAGCTCTGGTTGGCGTATTCGGTCCAGCAGAAGGTGCGGGATCACGCGAGCGTGTTCGGCAGCCTGGGCTACGAGGAACTGCTGTCTTCCGAGCGGTTCTTCGGCGCTTGGACGAAGCTCTACGTCACGGGGGGAGGCTCGTTCGACAAGTTCAAGCGGTTCCGCCTCGCGGGCGGCGCGGGCTCCTACTACACGATTCAGCCCGAAGTGGAGGATCTCTTCGAGCTCCGCTTCTGGCAGGAAGGAGCCATGTTCTGGCCGGACAGCGCGGGACATTTTCGACGGTTCGTGTTCGCCCATCGCTTGAGGCTGGAGGAGCGCATCACCGAGTCCGACGGTTGGGACTTTACGCTGCGGCTTCGGTACCGGCTCGAGGCCAAGCTCCCGCTGAATACGCACGATCTGAAACCGCGGACATGGTATGTGCCGGTGGCCGGGGAGCTCTTCGCCAATCCGCAAGATCCCGCCCCGGAGGTCTTGGCCGCGCGCAGTCGCTTGTCCGTGGGACTCGGGCACGTGATCAACAAGACATGGACTCTCGATCTGCGCTACCACTGGCAGCAATCGAGGGTGAACTTCTTCGACACCGAGGTCTCCGGCCACGTCATCGACTTCGTGATCAAGACTCATGTGCGCATCAGGGATCTCGTCAAGGGTCGATGACCGTGCCGGGTCTGGCGCGTTACCGCCGTGAAACGGTAGCCAAACGGTAGCCACCGCGCCCTCGGGGGTTCCGGCAGGCTGGGCACTGGTTCGAGTCCCGCGCGCGCGGAGCCGGCCTTTTGCGAGCCATGATCGGCGATCGGTTCGATTGCGGGGCATTCGTCGGCTCTTTGGATGGACGCCCGCCCGGGCGTGCCGCATCCTCAGGTGCTCTGGCATAGTGTCTGACAGCGTCTCTTGGCGGGACGCGCACTTCCGGCCTGAGTGCGGTACACGCCCCACGCCTTGATCAAGGAGAAGCTCGGTATGGATTCGCGATCGAAACCGCACAGGAGCGGCAGGTGTCTGCTCGCTCTCGGCGCCACGCTCCTCGTCCTGCCGGTCGGCCCGGCGCTGGCACAGGATACTGGAACGCTGCACAAGGACAAGGTGGTCAAACACCCGAAGCCTTATTCCCCCTACGTGGATCAGCACTTCCCCCAGCGGGTGCTCTGGGGCGACGCCCACCACCATACCTCGTATTCCGTGGACAGCGGCGTGATCGGGAACACAAATGACCCGAACGTGAGCTTCCGCTTGGCCCGGGGCGAGGAGGTCGTCTCCAACTCCGGCCAGCGGGTAAAACTGGTCCGGCCGCTGGACTTCCTCGTGGTCACGGACCACGCCGAATATCTCGGCATCGCCAAGCTTCTCAACGAGGCAGATCCCGCTCTGCTGGCAACCAAAGTGGGCAAGGAGTGGTACGCGGACATGCAGGGGAGCAAGGAGAAAGCCTGGGCCGCAGTCGTTTCCA
>JBDHDN010000610.1:0-2225 GCA_039591485.1 Gemmatimonadota bacterium | reverse complement strand
AGAAGATCGCCGTCATGCTAGCGGCACACGCCGCGGTGGCGGTCGAGAACGCTCGACACTACGAAGAGCGCGAAGAGCTGTTTCTCCGATTGCGGCAAATGCAAGTGTCACGGGAACGATTCTTCGCCATGACCAACCACGAGCTGCGCAACGCGCTCACCGCCGTGCACGGATGGACGGAACTGTGGATCCGGAAGACCGCGCCCGACACGCCGCGCGCGGCCATCGAGGTGCGCGAGTCGGCGGAGCGCTCACTGAATCTGCTCGAGGATCTGCTCGACCTGAGCCGGCTCGACGCCGACAAGCTGGAGCCGGTCGTGGCCGATCACGACATCTGGGACGTCGTGCGCGAGGCCGTGGCCACGGTCGAGCCGGCGGCGGAGCGGCGCGGCGTCCGTGTGCGCGTGACCGGACCCGACGGTCCCGTCGACGCACACACCGATCACCAACGCGTGCGCCAGATTCTCATCAACCTGCTGACCAACGCCGTGCGACACAGCCCTGCCGGTCAGGCAATCGACGTCGAGGTGCGGCAGCAGGACGGAGAGCTTCGGTTCGACGTCGTCGATCGGGGCGAAGGCATCGCGTCGGAGCAACAGGCCATCATCTTCGAGGCCTTCGAGCGCGCAGGCAAGGAGAGCCAGCGCGGCACCGGCCTCGGCCTCGCTCTTTCGCGCAAGCTCGCTCGCCTGCTCGGCGGCGACCTTCGGGTCGAGAGTCAGCCGGGCAAGGGGGCGCGCTTCTACCTCCAGCTGCCGCGGCAATTGACGCGGAGCACCTCTTCATAAAGAGCCATTCACAGTCGCTTCAGCGCCCAGTTACCAGGGAGCGGCTAGGGTTTTCCACATGAGGATTCTGGTCGTCGAGGACGACCGCAAGGTCGCCGGATTCATCGAGATGGGCCTCCGCGAGGAGGGCTACGCCGTCGATGTCGCGAAGGACGGGGAGGAAGCCACCGTGTTCGCGCACATCAACGACTACGATGCCATTCTGCTCGACCTGATGCTTCCCAAGAAGAACGGGCTGCAGGTGGCCTCGGAGCTGCGACGCGAGGGACGCAGCACACCGATCCTCATGCTCACCGCACGCGACGCCACAGAGGATGTCGTCCGAGGCCTCGACGCCGGGGCGGACGATTACCTGACCAAGCCGTTCAAGTTCGACGAGCTGCTGGCTCGGTTAAGGGCGCTCGTACGGCGCGGTGGGGCTGCCAGACTCGACCGGCTGTCATACGGGCCGCTCGAGCTCGACCGGCTCAAGCACAAGGCATGGGCCGGTGAGACGTCCCTCGATCTCACGCCGCGTGAGTTCCAGCTCCTCGAGCACTTCATGCTGCACCCGGAAGATGTCGTACGCCGGACGGAACTGCTCGAGAAGGTCTGGGACATGCATTTCGACCCGGAGAGCAACGTCGTCGACGTCCACGTCGGCAACCTTCGCCGGAAGCTGCGAGATGCAGGGTTCGACGGGCTGATTCAGACGGTCCGTGGCGTGGGCTTCTGTCTGAAGCAGAACAGCCCCGTCGACTGATGCGCTCGCTGCGCCGCACGGTATCCGTGCGGTTCTCCCTCACCATCTTTGGTGCACTCCTGGTCATTGCGCTCTGGGCATATCTGGGGACGCGCCGCGTACTCCAGGAGTCGCTCGACCAAAACCTCGCCGCGGCCGCGCAACTCGAGCATGCCGTCCTGGCAGCGCGCCTGCCGATCGCGATCCAGCCGGGACCGGACGATTGGGACAGCTTCGTGCACCGCGTGAATCGTTTCGTCGTGATCCGCAACGTCGAGGGGCGTGTCGTCGAGACGAACACGGCGATCGCAGCCGCGATCCCGCTTGATCGCACCGCTTTCCGCCGTGCGGTCCGCGGGGACACGGCGTGGGTTTCGCAGGAGTGGCTCAACGAGACCGTCCGTTCCATCTACGTCCCGGCACCGGCATCGAGTCGCGAGGGGCACGACGTGCTCCAGATCGCGGCGTCGATGCGCCCACTCCGCACCGCCACCCGCGAGGTCCTGTTCTTGATGCTGGGCACGGTGTTCCTCGGTGCGGTCGCCACCGCGATCGGCGCAGGCTGGCTGGCACAGACCTCCGTCGCTCCAGTGCTCGAGATCACCCAGCAGGCACGCGCCGTGAAGCCTGGTGTGGATCGTCGTATCACCGCCCACGCCGACACAGAGGAGTTCGCCGGGCTCGTTCAGGTCCTGAACGACGCCTTCCAGCGCCTT
>JBDHDN010000609.1:0-3885 GCA_039591485.1 Gemmatimonadota bacterium | reverse complement strand
GCGGTCGAGCCGTGTGGATGGCCCCATTGCAGAGCCCCGCGGCATGATGGGATCGGCGTAGTACTCGTCTTCCGGATCCTCGGTCTCCGCTTCAGGCTGTGGCCCGCCCGTCACAAGCCCGAAGATGCTCTGGAACGTGCGTGAGGAGAGAGTGAACCGAGCCGAGACCGAGGTCATGAACGGATCGAAGCCGCACGTGCGACCCTCTTCCGGGCACGCCAGCTTGGAGTAGCCGACGGGCCCGTCCCACAGGTCGTGCGTCATAGACAGCGAGAAACCTGGCAGCAGATCGCTGGTGAAACTGTTGGTCAAGCGCTGGGTAGCCCACCCGTTCCGGCCTTCTTCCTTCGCCTGCTCGAAGTCGTAGACGATCGGCGACGTCTGGATCGAGAGGAGCTTTACCTTGCGCGGCTGCCGGTTGGCTGCCGCCGCCGCTGCCGCCGCGGCACTGTCCGCGGGTTCCTCCTCACGCATCTTGCCCTCGAACGAGTTCGACATCGCGAAGCTCGCCTGCATGAGCGCCGGGCTTTCTCGGACATCCCGCCCGATTGCCCTTGCATACTCCTCGGGTACCGTTGCCTTGGGCGAATACGTCCAGTTCAGGAGCGGAGAGAATGCGTGACGAATCCGCGAGAGGGGCCCCACGCCCGGGAAGAAGCCGAAGAACGTGGGCGTCAGGCTCGCCGAGAGCGAGAGGCGCTTGCCCTGCGAGACGAAGGCGCCGTTGGTGTTACGGTTGCGCAGCAGGAACGGTCCCGACGTCGTGTTCCGGATGCCGATCGTGGGCTGGAATTTCCACGTGGACGAGAACAGGGCCGGCAGGTTGATCCCGGTATTCCAGTCGATCTCCGTGCGGAAGTCCTCACCGTAGTAGCGCGTCACTGAATCACCGGGGTTTTCGGGATCGGGAAGCACGATCGGGTTCGAGATGCGCGACGTCCAGAAGTCGGATACGGACAGATCGTTGGCCCAGTTCCACCTGCCGATCCGAAGCGGCGTGCGCAGGTTGAACGTGGTCGTGCGCGCGTCAATGAGCACGGTGTCCGCGGCGGGTTGTCCGTTCACTGGGGGCAGGGGGACGACCACGCCCGGTGTCTGGTTCAAGATGCGCGAATTCGTGAACGAGAGAGATGGCGACCAGGTCGCACTACTCCACAGCTGGATCGGCGACGGCGTCAGGCTCAGGCTCGGAAGCGACTGGGTGACGGTGCCGCTGCTCAGGTCCTGCGTGTGGCTCCCGCCGAGGGACAGCGTGCCCCAGCTGAACTGCTTGCTGAAGTTGAGCCGGCTCGTGAGCGTAGAGGTCTGGAGGAACGGATCCACCGAGTTACGCTCCACGACCCGCGCGCTCGTCGCGTAGTCCACCGCTGCCGTGAGCCGTGTGCGTTGATCGAAGCTCTGCAGGTGGTTCCACTGGAGGCGCCATGGAGCGTCCTCCGGGCTCGTCATCGATCCCCTCCTCGAAGATCCACGAGGCCGAGACGCCGCCGGAGAGGAAGCGGTTGAGCCAGCGGTACTGCGCGGCGCCGTTGATACCGACATAGTTGCCGGAGAACCAGTCGAGCGAGGCCTGGAAGTCGAGATAGTCGTTGATGGCGAAGTAATAGCCGATGTTCGAGACGTGCCTCCGGTAATCGTTGCTCGTGCGTACGAGGGTTGCTGACCCACTTCACGCTGTTCGCGGTGATGTGGTAGTGCGGGGTGGGCTCCTCGCACGACGTGATCTCGTTCGACGCACCGTAAATCCTGGTGGAGGCCGAGTCGGCTTCGAGCCCTCCCCGGAGGTACCACGTCACACCCGACTGATCGAAGCTGGTGAGTGCCGTCGGCACCGTGCCGCGATGCACGCACGTGTTGTAACGCATGTCCTCGCCGACCAGCACGGTGCCGGCATCGAACAGCACGGGCGTGGGGGTGCCGCTCGCCTCCAGCCGGCAGTCGGACTCCTGGAAACGCACCTCACCCGCCTCGAGGATGCTGCCGTCCCGTTCCACCAGCGCGGCCCCGACAAGCAGGATCTCCCGCGTCTCGCCGAACAGCGTGATGCTGTCACCGGCGTAGCGGGTAGCGGAGTAGCCTTCAAGCCGCAGCAGGCCGTTCATCAGCGTGTCGGCGGTCGGAAACGAGCGGGTGGGTTGCGTCGGCAGGCCCAGCGAGCGCGCTGCCGCCGTATCGACCGGCTCGAGCAGCGAGTCACGCCGGGCGCGACTCGAATCGGCTACCCGGCGCAAGGAATCGGGGCGTTCGGGTCGCGTCGGCCGCTCCTGCGCATCGGCGCCCGCAGCAGCACCAACGGTCAGCAGTACTGCAAGAGCGGAGATACCGAGGGTGCGCGGCGCGCCGAGCACTTCACGCTCCGATTCGGCGCGTCGCTCCGCGTCGCAGGAGAATCGAAGACACCAGAATGCCGACTTCGTACAGGACCATGAGCGGCGCCATCATCATCATCATCGACACGACGTCCGGCGGGGTCAACATCGCCGCAATGATTGCTCCGAGAACGACGGCGACGGGCCGCTGCTTGCGGAAGGTCCGAGGCTGCACGAGGCCCAGCGTACAGAGCAGGACCATGACGATAGGCAGCTGGAACATGATACCAAACGCGAGGATGATCTGCGTCGCCAGCCCAAAATAAGCGTCCGCAGTGATGATCCACTCGATGTCACCGATCCGGAAGCCGTAGAGGATGCGGAACACCGCCGGCAGCACCCACAGATACGCCATCAGAGCCCCGGCTAGGAAGAGCCCGAGCCCGGCGATCAGTGCCGGGATGATGTAGCGACGCTCGTGTTCGTAGAGCGCGGGCGAGAGGAACCGCCAAATCTGCGCGAAGATGACGGGCGAGGCGAGCACGCCACCCAACACGACGGCCAGCTTCAGCGTGATGATGAAGGCATCCGTGGGCCGCGTAATGAAGAGCTTGCCTTCGGGCAGGTAGGGCGAGATCGGCTCCTTGAGCAGCGCAAACACGTCGAACCGCTGCAGGAGATAGAAGCCCACGACCGCCCCGACGACGAGCGCCACGAGGCTCCATATGATGCGCCACCTCAACTCTTCGAGGTGGTCGAGAAAGGGCATCTCGCCCTTAGTGCTGGACCTCTTCCTCATGTGGAATCCGGGAGGTGCCGCCCGACCTCACCCCTCAGGGTTCTCGAGCTTCGACCGCGCGAGTCGTGCTTCCTCCGAGCGCGGATACCCTGCAATGACGCGACTGTAGTACACCTCGGCTGCCCGACGGTCCCCAGCCCGCTCCGCGAGCAGGCCAATCCGGTAGAGCGCCGTCGGTGCACGGCGCGAATCGGGGAACTGCTCGACGACCTGATCGTACGCCACCACAGCCGAGTCACCGTTGCTCGCCTCCCACGACTCTCCGAGGAAGAACCATGCATCGCCAGCGAGGGGATGGCGGGGGTACTCCCGGAGGAACTGCTGGAAGCCGGCTCGGGCAGTCCCGGGGCTGCCCCGGCGCAACTGCTCGAGCGATACATCGAACATTTCCTGCGCGCCGACATCACCAGCGGCTGCTGCGGAATCCCCCGGGGCCGCACCCTGCGGCGCCACAAAAGCCGTCGCCGCGCGGGCATTCATCTGCGCCCTGAGCTCAGAGATGCGCTGCTGGCTCTGCCCGGTCAGCTCCTGGATAGCTACGAGCTGACGCTGCACCTCGGTCATGTCGGTTCGGACATCACCCTGGAAAGCGATGAGGCGGCGTTGCAGATAGGCAAGCGAGTCCAGGAACTCCTGCTGGAGCTCGAGCACTTCATCGAGCATGACGGCCCGCAGCGAATCGTTGCGGGCCGTCTCCATCCGGAACTCGAGAAGCTGCTCCTCGACTCGGCGCACGTCACCCTTGAGGGCGCAGCCCCCGAGGGTGACGGTCGCCAG
>JBDHDN010000608.1:0-2251 GCA_039591485.1 Gemmatimonadota bacterium | reverse complement strand
CGACCGGATCCCACTCGACTTTCCGGTTCTCGAGGAACGACCGGGTGGCCATGTGGCAGGTGATCGCCTCCTCGAAGCCACGATCGATATTGCAGCTCGTCTCGCCACCGTTGCGGATCACGTCGAGCCACTCCCCGATCAGGAGGTGATACGCCGACACACGCCGCCCGCCCCGATACGTGTACAGCAGGCCTCGGCTCACGAAGTACTCCGCCGTGGCGGACGTGATGGCGTCGATCCCCTTGAAGCCCGGTCGATAGGTGAACATCGGGCGGGATGTATCGATGATCCCATCCTGGATCTTCTGCTCGTACCGCGTGGAGTTGCCGTCCGCCTGGACCGTGAGCGCCCCGCTCACTCGCATGGAGGCGTCGTGCCCCATGAAGTTGAGCCCGCGATAGTAGCCGTTGGCGAGCGTCGCGCTGTATACGAACGTCAGGTCACGCTCGGGGTATTCGTACACGGCCTGGAACACGTCCGGCACGTCACGGCCGTCCTTGAAGTAATAGATCCCACCGGACGCCACGCACGACTTCGGGATGCCGAGCCCCAGGATCATGTTCACGCCGTCGTACTCGTGCGACAGCAGATCGCCCGAGAGGCCGGTGCCGTAGTCGTACCAGCAGCGCCAGCGGAAGAAGCGCTCCTTGTTGAAGGGCACCTTGTTCGGCGCGGGTCCCTCGAAGAGGTCCCAGTCGATGGTCTGCGGGTTCCCTTCCTCGTGAATGTCCCACACCCAGGCACCCCACGGCGTGTTCCGATTGGTGGTCCCCTCGACCAGCGTGATCGGCCCGAGGACGTTCGCCTCGATCACCTCCCGGGCCTTCATGTGCGCCTCGGATTGCCGGTTCTGGTGCCCGAGCTGGAACACGATGTCGGAGTTGGTGACCGCGTCGTACACCGCGTGCGTCTCCTCCTCCGTGCGGGTCATGCACTTCTCGCAGTAGACGTGGATGCCCTCCGCTGCGGCATCCCGGGTCATCTGCGCGTGCCAGTGATCGGGCGTGGCGATGATCACCGCATCGACGTCGCCGCTGGTGAGGAGGTCGTGGTAGTGCCGGTACCGTTTCGCCGGCGGGAAGGGCCCGCCTGCCCCCGGCCGAGTCTCGACCGAGGACGCCGCAATGCCCCGCTCCGCTCGGACGTCGAACACGTCGCACACCGCCGTGAACTGCACATTGAGGTCGTCCTGCTCCATGTAGACCTGGAGACGTTTGTCGGCCGGCTCTTCCTGGTGACCCTTGCGTGCGTCCTCGACCCAGTCGGGATGCGCGAAGCCGGCGTGCCGGACCAGTGACTCGCCCTCGCCCCCGTTCCCGATGATGCCGAGCCTGATGCGTTGGCTCGGAGGGCTCGAGACCGCATTGGGGATGTAGGCGGGCCCTGCCTCTTGGACCCCCAGCTCGGCCATGATGGCTTCCTTCTTCGCGTCGTCGGCAGCCTTCTTCTTGAGGAAGCCGTAGAAGAACACGCCCACAACGGGGAGGGAAACCAGCGCCTCGAGGAACCCACGGCGCCCGAGCCCGGACTCGTTCGACTGGCCGGCGGTTGGATTGGTGCGTTCGTCGCTCATGGTCTCCTCCGGTTCAGGCGCGCGCTTCTGTCAGCACGCCAGACTGACGTTGTGCGGCGATCAGCCGATCGATGCCCAGCACGCGGCCCGTCGGGAAGGCGAGCAGCGCGACCAGGGCGATCAACTCGATCAGCACCTTATTGACGATCAGATACGTGCCCTCCGTCGGCATCGCATACGTGAGACCGACGAACGGTGGGGCCGCCAGGTAGTACAGCGCGAGGAGCGCGATGCCCGCGATGGTGGCCGCGCGCGTGAAGAGCCCCAGCATGAGGCCGACGCCGATCAGGATCAGGCCCCAGATGTTGATGTAGTCGACGGCGGTCAGCACCGTCGGGCTCGCGGCGATGTCCAGGAAGATGCCGCTGAACCACCACTTCGACTCCGCGAGGTAGCCCGCGGAGGTCCAGTACGGGTTCGTCAGCTTGGCGAGCCCCTCGTACAGAAAGTGCCACCCGATGACGATGCGCAGCGTCACCAGGGCGACCGTCTGGAATCGTGACCAACCGTGGCCTCCCCCGCGGGCGGCCGTCGATCCTGTCTCACTCATGCGTCCACCTCTCCCTTGTTCAGTGGGGCGGCACTGCGCCACCCCTTCGACTTCAGCTGCGTGCCGTCACGCCGGACGATCAGGCACTCACAACCGCGCAGCGCATCGACGAACCCGACCCCCGCCCG
>JBDHDN010000607.1:0-2252 GCA_039591485.1 Gemmatimonadota bacterium | reverse complement strand
CAACACGAACGCCAGAGGAACACCGCGCATCACAGCGACCGCGCCCGCCGCGCCGAACCCGATGGTCAGTGCAAGCAGCATCGCCACGTTGATACCGCCCCACTTCCCGGCATACACCTCGCCGAACGATACCGGCTGCGCGAGCAGGTACTCCAAGACACCGCTCTCTCGCTCGTCGGCGATACTCGCCGCCGACGGAAAGAGCGCCATGAGGGGCACCAGGAACAACGCCAGGTGTACGAGCCCTGCAAACGCTTTGGCAAAGCCACGATAGCCGTAGATCATCGTGTTGCCCATCCCGAACGCCGCCAGCAGCACGCCGGCAATCAGGAACAGCGCCGCATACACGATGAACCACCGCGCGTGCAACGCGGCGGCGAACTCGCGCCTCACGAACAACGCCGCCCGTGCGCCAGTCACTCGGCGTTCTCCGCTGCAGCCCGTCGGGCGACCAGCAGCTGCTCCATGAGGTCGTGCAGCGACGGCGCCTCCGTCCAGAAATCTTCCACCACTACACGCTCCCGTCGGAGATCGCCGAGGAGATCCGCCCTTCGATTGCGCTCGATCTTCACGCCGAAGGCGGACCCGTTGCGCAGCACCGTTGTGATCGCATGCCGTGCTGCTACGTAGCGCTCGACGTCGTCGCGTCGATCCTGCGGGACCTGAATCCACAGGGTGATGTCCGCACCTACAGCGTCCCACAATTCCCGCATGCGTCCCGCGAACGCGATGCTCCCCTCGTGCAGCACCAGCAGGCGATCGGCGACCGCCTCGACGTCGGCCAATCGATGGGTCGCGAGTAGCACGGTGCGGTCGGCGGCGGTCGATCGGAGCACGCGAAAAAACTCCCGCCGCGCGGGCGCATCAAGATTCGCGGTCGGCTCATCGAGCAGCAGCAGGTCGACGTGCGCCGCGAGCGCCAGGCCGAGCAGTGTCTTCTGCAACATGCCGCCGCTCAGCGTACGGATGTGCTTATCACCGTGCTCCCTCACGGAGAGGCCAAGCTCCTCGAGCTGTGCACGCACATCTTCGGCGTCGAGACCGCGCAGTCGGCAGAAGAACGCGACGATCTCTCGCAGGGTCCCGTCGAAATGCGGGGGTCGCTGCGGCACGTATCCGATGGCCCGCCGTGCCGCCAGGCCGCTCTTCCGGACATCGTACCCGGCGACGGCGAGGCTGCCGGCAAAGTCCGTGAGTCCCAAGAGACATCGGATGAGCGTCGTCTTGCCGGCGCCGTTCAGCCCCAGCACGGCCACGCGCTCGCCGGAGCGAACGTCCAGATCGAGACCGCGGAGCACTGCTGCAGCGCCATATTGCTTGGCAAGGCCACGCGCGCGGATCATGCCTCACTCCCGAACGGACGCCCGAGCCAGACCGCCATGCCCGCGGCGCCGAACCCAGCGCACAACAGCATGAGGGCGCCGAGCCGTGACGGTTCTGCGGAGCCCTGGGCGCTTGCAGCCAACTCGGGCGCCGGGACCCGCGGGGCGGAGTCGATGACGACTGCTTCCGGTCTGAGCAGCGGGAAGACGCGGCTCAGCACCTCAAGCGATGCGGTCGCGGGGCTCAGGCTGAACACACGAAGCGACTCGTGCTTCGTCAGCAGGTCGTCGGACAGGCGCTCGAACACATAGGGCGTATCCCCCTGGCCGTCTCCATCCGAGTCGAACCCCTCGTACTCACTCCAGTAGTTGCCGACCCACCGATTGCCCAGCGCCGTCCCGCCGCCGGTCACCACTACCGGCGTCACGTTATCGATGAACTCGTTCTTCTCGAATTGGTTCCGGGCAACCGAAGGAAGCATCGAGATTCCGACGTCGTTGTACGCAACGACATTCTCGGCAAACACGTTGACCGATCGCTCGCTTGACGGCGAGTTGTCGATCGAGATGCCAACCGCGTTCTTCACCATCACGTTGCCCACCGCCCAAATGTCGTCCGCGTCCTTGAACCCGAGTCCCCGTCCGGCCGTTCCGCGAGCACTGGCGAACACATTGTCGCGAAAGGTGATGCCGGTCGAGTACATGATGAACGCGCCGACATCATTCGCCTCGAACCGATTACGCTCGAACACGTTGTCGTGCGAATACATGTAGTGCAGACCGTACCGGCTCTCCGTGACCACGTTGTCGCTCGCTCTGGTCGAATCCGAAAACCAGATCACGACATCACGTGACTGCCACACCGCGTTCCCCGAGATGGTCCCTCCGGGGCTGTACCACAGTCGAATCCCGTCACCGCGGAGTGGAACG
>JBDHDN010000606.1:0-2689 GCA_039591485.1 Gemmatimonadota bacterium | reverse complement strand
GACGCGCAGGCCGCGGCGCACCGCCTCGGGCAGGTCATCCTCGTCGATGTTGAGGCTCTGGAATCTGTCGATCGCGCCAGCCAACTCGACGAGTGGGGCATCGAGGTGCTCGGCCGCGAGCCCCTTGGACATCTCGGGAGGGAAGTGCGCTGCCTTGAAGGCCTGGACCAGGTACGAGTAGTCCTGCCGGATCAGGTCGATCTCCCGATACTTCCGGTCGTAGACGTCCTGCATGTTGTTGTGCCGGAGATACTCGAGCAGCGCGTCGGATGGGACGTACCATGTCTTCGGTACCCGCAGTCCGGTCAGGACGGCTCGGTGCTCCTTCGCGTCCCGGACGATCCGGCTCGCCAGGAACAGACCGGCGCTCTTCCCGCCCAGCTTGCCGCGGCTGTCGGGCGTGAAGACCATGTGATGCACGAGATCGGACGCGCAGGCCGCGGCGCACCGCCTCGGGCAGGTCATCCTCGTCGATGTTGAGGCTCTGGAATCTGTCGATCGCGCCAGCCAACTCGACGAGTGGGGCATCGAGGTGCTCGGCAGCGGAGTATAGAAAGCTGGCCTTATCCTCGTTGATCCACGACTGGATGCTGTGTACTAGCTCGTCCTCGAGCAGGTGCTCGGCCGCGAGTTGGAACGTCCGCTCGGCCAGCTCGTCGAGGTCCTTCATCTCCGCCCGGCGCACCGGGCGATTTTCTTGTTCCCGGTCGGACTCGGTGCGCCCGCCGGTGGACATGGACTGCACGAGGAGGTCCTCCGCCTGCTGCACGCCGCTCCACACGAGGTAGTTGATCATGCGGCGCGTGATGCGGCGGAGTAGCGAGCGATCGGTTCCCCGCAGGAAGTTGAGGATGACGCCCCAGTCGCCCTCCGATCCGTCACTCTGCTGACGCGCGCCGGCGATTGCGGCCTTCAATCGACGCTGCAGCACGCGATAGCCGATGCGCTCGGCGATCGCGTTGATCAGCCGCCGCTCCTCATGGAGGAACGGCCCCTCGTCCACCTCGGGCCGGCGCTCCGTGTACGACACCGAGACCTGGCCGATGGTCTGGCCTTCCGACACGATCGGGGCGCTGAGCGACCACGGTGTCTCCGCGAAGTCGTCGGGCTGATAGACCCTGTCGTCCAGCACGACGCGCGCCCGCGCGATCTCCGGATACTGCCAGCCGGGCGGAATCGCCCGGATCAGCTCCTCGAGGGCGCTACCGAAGTTGACGTCGGGATGACTCAAGATCTCGTCGACGCGGTAGAGACAGTTCAGTTCCTTCGCGCGTTCTTGAAGGTCTCGGAGAATCCGGTCGAGAGGTCGCTCATCGGTCGGCATTGGGCTCGCTCCTGTTCCCCGTACCCGCGGAGGCGGGAAACCGCCACACGGCACCGCGTCCGGACCGTCCATCGACCTTGACGAGCAGCGGTGCGGGTGCGCGGACGTGACGCACGAACGTCGTCTCTTGCACCGCCGGCAGGGACTCCAGCCATGACCAGTCGATCCCGGGGTCCGCGGCGTGGTGCACGGTCAGGTAGCACACCTGAAAACTGGAGAGATTGTGGAAGAAATGCGCCCCCTGGCTCGCTTCAACGTCCATGGCGGGCAGCGTCGTCTCGACCATGACGCGAGCGCCGGCGATGTCTCCCCACTCGACCGGGATCCCCAGCCAGGGGTCGCTGCTTCCCCACCGGCCGAAGCCGATCAGCAGGTAAGGACGATGGTCCGCCACCAGACGATCGTTGTGCTCGGCGAGCTCGGCCGCGATGCGACGCGTGTGCCGGCTCTCGAAGCCATCGGGCTTCACATACACGATGTCACGTACTGTCCGGTCGATGCCGTTGCCCAGCGCTCGTTGCGCCGCGACCACCACGTCCGGCCCGCGCAGCGCCTCCTCCGCGATGTCGACGACGTCGTCGGATACGACCATCGGCCGCATCTGGAGGAAGCCAAGGTGGGCTCGAGGCCGTTCACGTGGGTCGATCGTCAACGCGAACTCGATCTCGGTAGGGGCAGCGAGGGCGCCTGAGCAGCGTTCCAGAAGGTGCCGGAGGAGGTCGTTCAACCGAATCTCGCGCAATCTAAGGACGGGCGCGAAATCGAGCGCGCGCGGCCCGGCCCTCCCCGTTCCGGGTGTAAGCCGATCGGCGGTTGGGTCATACGTCGACGCGACGTATCGCAGAATACCGTCGTAGTCGGCTTCCTCGAGGCTGCTCTCGATCAGGAACTCCTCCTCTGCAACCGGGTCGAAGCGGGGCGGGCTCCCCATGTGCACGGCCCAGAAACGGACCTGTGTCTGCTGGAGTAGCTCCCGCGCTGACGCATAGGGCGGGGCTGCGGTGGGCCGCGTGGGCGAGTAGATCCAGCACCGGCCGCCGTCGACGATGGTCTTGCCCAGCCCCAGGGCCAGGTTGACCACCCCGTCTTCGGGGCGTGCGGCGCCGCTCGGGTAGAAGTTGTACGACTTGGCGACGCCCGAGAGGAGCGGGTAGTATCTGGATCCGTAGCGACGGCCTACGACTTCCTGGATCAGCACCGCCATCTTCTCCTCGCGGCCGGTGCGATCTGCGGCGCGCCGGTAGCGCTTGGCTGCGCGGAAGAAGCACGAGGCGAACACGAACTTGATCGCCTCGGCGAGTCGCTGAAACCGGGCATCGGCATCGGGCTGGTCGTTCGGAATCATCTTAGTGGCGTACACGCCGG
>JBDHDN010000605.1:0-2266 GCA_039591485.1 Gemmatimonadota bacterium | reverse complement strand
CGCCGGGCGGTGGATGAGCGACTCGCGATCCTCACCGACAACGCCGCTGCCGACGAGCGCTTCAAGGGCAAGTCCATCCTCATGCAGAGCGTGCGCAGCGCGATGTGCTCGCCGCTCATGGGGAGCGACGGCCATGTCCTCGGCATCCTCTACGTCGACAACCTCACCGCCACCAATTCATTCGACGACGAGGACCTCGAGTTCTTGATTGCGTTCTCGGGCATCGCCGCCGTCGCGATCGAGAACGGCCGGCTCACGGAGCGCGTGCGGCGGGAGGCTGTCGTCCTCTCCAACTTCCAACGCTACTTCGCGCCCGATCTCGCCCGGCAGATCGCCGGCGAAGCAGAAGCCGTCCAGCTGGGCGGGAGCAAGCGGCCAGTCGTCGTGTTCTTCAGCGACATCCGCGGCTTCACGCCAATGTCCGAGACCTTGAGTCCCGACGAGATCGCATCGCTCTTGACCGAGTACTTCACCGAGATGGTGGAGATCGTGTTCGAACATGGGGGCACACTCGACAAGTTCATGGGCGACGCAATCATGGCATTGTGGGGTGCTCCGATCAGCTACGAGGACGACGCCGACCGTGCTATGCGCGCGGCCATCGAGCAGCAGGAGGTGCTCGCCCGGCTGAACACCAAGTGGGTCGCCGAGGGACGACAGCCGATGTCGATCGGCATCGGGATCAACTTCGGTGAGGTCTTCGCCGGCAACATCGGGAGCGACCGTCGGCTCGAATACACCGTGATCGGCGACGCGGTCAACACGGCCTCGCGCCTCTGCTCGAAGGCCGGGCCGGGCGAGATTTTGCTCTCCGAACCCTTCTACCGGGCGCTCACGATGCCGCCACCGGTCGATGCTCTCGACCCGCTCGAGCTCAGGGGGAAATCACGGGCCGTGGCCGTCTACCGCGTGAAGCGATAGGGCCGCCCGGCGTCTTCCAGTAGTTCGACGACGAGCCGCAGCGGCAGCCCCATCACGGAGAAGAAGTCGCCGTCCACGCGCTCGATCAACACAGCACCGACACCCTGGACACCGTAACTCCCGGCCTTGTCGAGCGGCTCACCCGTGGCGACGTAGGAGCGGATCAGCTCCGGCGACAGCTCCCGGAACCAGACGTGGGTCACATCGTAGCGCTCGCGCACTTCGCCGCCGGGTAGGGCCAGGGCAACGCCGGTGACGACGCGATGGCCTCGGCCAGACAGCAAGGTGAGCATGCGCTCCGCCTCTCCTGGATCGTCGGGCTTCCCCAACACGTGGTCGTCGATCGTCACGACGGTGTCGGCGGCGAGCACGAGGTCGTCAGGGCGCCGCACGTGAACGGCGCTCGCCTTGGCCGCGGCCAGCCGGACGGCCATTGCTTCCGGTACTTCGCCGGGCAGCCGCGTCTCGTCGACGTCGGCCGGCTGGACGACATGCGGTATCCCCAGCATCTCAAGCAGGTGGCGGCGGCGCGGCGACGCTGAGGCGAGAACGATCACCGTTCGAGTACGAGCGTGACCGGGCCGTCGTTGACGATTGCCACCTCCATCACCGCCCCGAACTCCCCCGTCTCGACACGGAGGCCTCGCTTCCGGAGGGCCTCGACGAACCCTCGATACAGCGGTTCGGCCCGCGCTGGCGGGGCGGCCGTGACGAACGAGGGGCGTCGCCCCTTGCGCGCATCGCCGTACAGCGTGAACTGAGAGACGACGAGCGCCGCCCCGTCCACGTCGCGCACGTCGCGGTTCATCTTCCCCTCCGCATCACCGAACACCCGGAGACCCAGGATCTTCTCCGCCATCCATTCGATCTGATCGGGCCCGTCGTCCGCGGTGAAGCCGACGAGCAGCGCGAGGCCCTGATCGATCGCACCGACCACCGCACCGTGCACGGAGACCGATGCGCACGAGACCCGCTGGGCCACTACCCGCATTGCGCCGAGCGCGGATGCCCTGGACGGAAAGGTCGATGCCGTGGCCTCACAGTCCCTCGAGTATCTCGGTTGCGCGAGCAACGAGGGCCTGCGCTTCCCCATCAGTGGGTGCCTCGGCGATGAGCCGGACGATGGGCTCGGTTCCGGAGGGGCGCACATGCAGCCAGCACCCGGGCCACGCCAGCCGGAGCCCATCCTGCCGGTCCGTCGTGGCATCGTCGAAGGCCTGTTCCAGTCCGGCGTACACGGGTTCGAGGTCGGGACCGCGGGGCACCTTGGCCTTGACGATGGTGTAGCGGGGGGCACCGGCTACCAGCTCCGCGACGGTCTGGCCACTGCGACTCAGGAGATCGA
>JBDHDN010000604.1:0-2291 GCA_039591485.1 Gemmatimonadota bacterium | reverse complement strand
CGCCATGCCAGTCCGGTACGACGAACAGCGCGGGACGCGCGATGCCAACTCGACCGAACAGCGCGAGTATGCGCCTGATCCGGTCGTCGTGCACGGGTGTGACGTCATGGACGGCGACCACGAAGTGACCCTGGGCCATCAGGGGCCGGGCAGCGGGGCTGGGTGAGCGTCCACCGAGCAGCGTACAACGCGCGTCGGAGATGCCGGTGTTCCCCGTCCGGTAATGCTCATGGTTTTGAGTGAGCCACGGCCACGTTGCACGTTTCACCTTGCTCGTTGCACGCGCTTCAGTCCCGGCCACCAGTTCCACTTGCCCGCGATCCGCATGAACGCCGGAACGATAACCAAACGCACGACGGTCGCGTCGATGAGGATTGCCGCCGCGAGTCCGAACCCCAACAGACGGGCCATCATGATCCGGGAGAAGGCGAACGCGCCGAACACGACCACCATGATCGCCGCCGCGTTGGTAATCACACCGGCTGTCGCGGAGAGGCCGGCGACGGTGGCCGTCGTGTCGTTGCCGGACCTGGCGACCGCCTCCCGGATCCGAGCGATGAGGAACACCTCGTAGTCCATGCTCATCCCGAACGAGATAGCGAAGATCATCACGAGCACGTGGATGAACAGCGCCTCGAGCGGCTCGTCCAGCCCGACCAGGGAGCGACCGACACCGAGCTGGAAGACGAGCACGAGCGACCCGAACGCTCCCGCAACCGACAGGGCATTGAGGACGATGGCCTTCAGCGGCATCAGCACCGATCGCAACATGGCGAACAGCACGATTCCCGTGGTGCCGAGGATGAGCGCCACCATGAGGGGGAACGCGTCCCTGAGCGCGGTCTCGTCATCCACCTGCGCTGCGGCGAAGCCCCCCACGAGGACGGTCGCGCCTCTGAGCTGTGAGCCGTCGACGGCGTGGGCCGATCGCAGGTCGCGGACCAGCCGCATGCCCGCGCCGAGCGAGACCGTGTCGTGCAGCACGACCTGCACTCTCGCAACCGATGCGTCATGGGACAGATACGCGCCAAAGAGCTCGGGATGCCGTCGGCGTGCTCCGTCGAGGTCTCCGTACAGCGAGGCATACCCCAGCAGGGACATCCCTTCCCTGAGCGACAAGGGCCCCCGTACGCGTGCAACCCGAGGATCGGCGGCCAGCGAGTCGGTGAGTCGCTTGAGTGCGGTCAGCCGGTCGATGCTCACCGCTCGTTCGCCCTCCGGCGCCACCACCAGGAGCTCCACCGGCAGCAGCTCGCCCCCAATCCCGGCCTCCTTCAGCAGCTCCGCAGCCCGTGAGGACTCGGCCTCGGGCGGATACCATCCTGCCTGCGGCACGCCGATACGCAGAAGGGCAAGGGGTGACGCCAGCACGAGCACGACCAGCACGCCCCCGGACAGTGCCCACCAGCGGTGCCGCACGATCGCCGTCCCCCAGCGTTCCCACACGCCCTGGCCCCTCAACGCACGGAGTCTGCGGGACAGCCACAAGGGTCGATCGATCCAGTCGCCCACAGCCGCCAGGAGCGCCGGGACGAGCGTCACGCTGAGCAGGACGGCCGCAGCCACGACGAGCAGGCCGGCGAGCCCGACCGAGCGCAGCTCCGAGGTGGGGGTCAGCGACAGCGCTCCGAAGCCGAACACGACGCAGAGACCGCTCACCAGCACTGTCCGACCGGCCGTGGTACCCGCCATGCTCGCCGCGGACATCCTGTCCCGACCGGCCGCCATCGCCTCTCGGAACCGACTCGTGACGAGCAGGGAGTAATCGATGCCCGCGCCGAGTCCGATCATGCTGACCACCTGAAGCACGTAGATCGCGAGCGGCACACGCTGGGCGATCACGGCAAGGCTGCCAAACGCGAAGCCGATGGCGAGTACGCCGGTGATGAGCGGTATCGCCGCCGCTCCGATGGAGCCGAATGCCCACACGAGAATCACCGCCGCCGGGATCAACGCGATGCGCTCGAGGCGACGGGCATCCGCGACGGCGATTTCCTGGATGTCCGACTCCATCACCGGCTGTCCCGTGAGCAGCGCAGAGCAACCGCGCCAGCGCGGCAGGGCAAGAACCGCACGCAGCTCCGTCCTGAGAAGCGGGGCACGCGACGTGAGCCGATCCGCGAACTCCGGCCGAGGGAAGACCATCAGGACGGCCATCCCCTGCGCGATCGTCCGCCCCAAGAGCGTTCCGGCTTCGGCAACGTCGGCAACGAAATCCTCGGCGGCAATGCGGGTTCGGAGCGATCGGGTGAGCGGAGCGGTCGCGTTGCGGGATTCGCACTCGACAACCA
>JBDHDN010000603.1:0-2291 GCA_039591485.1 Gemmatimonadota bacterium | reverse complement strand
GGACACCGGCACCCGAGATTGGGACACGCCCTGGGCAACCCGCAGCACGACCGCAGCCGTCGCAACCCGCAGCACGACCGCAGCCGTCGCAACCCGCAGCTCGGCCGCAGCCCTCGCAACCGGCAGCCAGACCGCAGCCGTCGCAGCCCTCGGCACGACCGCAGCCGGCGCAGCCGTCGGTGCGTCCCTCGACCCCACGCCCCTCCACGGGCGGGCTCGAGCGTGACTACCAGGCGCGCCAGCGGGGCAACACCCGCACCAACAACTTCAACCGGAGTCAGGCCAGACCGGCACCCCGAGCGGCGCCGGCGCGTCGCCGCTAGCGCAACGGGACGAGCGGAGAGCGCACACCGGCCGGTGGCGTCAGTCGCGACGCCGCTGGCCGGATCGCATCGGCCGGTTGCGGCGCCACAACCCACGGTGAAGATTCGCGCAGCGCCGTCCAGTCCAGTCCAACGGTCACCGCTCCACTTGAATGTCCGTGCACCCCCGGAGAACCATGTCCGAGAACAAGCTCCCGCGCACCGCCTACGAACTGAAGGAGGGCGAGACCTACGTACCGTACACGTACGGGATGACGCTCCCGGAGTTCACCGTCAAAGCGGCGGTGGCGGGCATCCTGCTGGGTATCGTGTTCGGCGCCGCGAACACCTACCTGGGGCTCAAGGCCGGCCTGACGATCAGCACCTCCATCCCCGTGGCGGTGCTCACCGTGGTGGCCTTCCGGATTCTCCAGTCGGTCGGACTGCGGCACTCGATTCTCGAAAGCAACATGTCCCAGACCATCGGCTCGGCGAGCTCGTCGGTCGCGTCCGGGGTGCTGTTCACGATCCCGGCGCTGTTCATCTGGGGCATGTCGCCCGCGTGGCGGCAGATAACGCTGCTCACGATGGCGGGCGGGCTGATCGGCGTGCTGTTCATGGTGCCGCTCCGCCGGTACCTGATCAAGCGCGAGCACGGCCGGTTGCCGTACCCCGAGGGTATGGCCTGCGCCGAGGTGCTCGTCGCGGCGGAGGGCGGGGGTCGCCAAGCCGCGGGCGTGTTCTGGGGCCTTGGCATCGGGATGCTGTTCAAACTGATCACCGACGGCTTCAAGCTCGTCCCTGGAACGTTTCAGGCGCTGCTCGGGTTCAAAGCGAGCCTCGCGGTATCAGTCTCCCCGCCGCTGATTGGTGTCGGCTACATCCTCGGGATGCGGATCGCGACAGTGATGGTGGCGGGTGGGGCGCTCTCGGCATTCGTCATCATCCCGGCGATCAACCTTTGGGGTGCCGGGCTCACGGAGCCCCTGTTTCCCGAGACGGAGTTACTCATCCGGGACATGTCGGCCGGAGAGATCTGGCACCGCTACGTTCGCTACATCGGTGCCGGCGCCGTCGCGACGGGCGGCATCGTCACGCTGGTCCGTTCGATCCCCACGATGATCGAGTCGTTCAAACTCGGACTGGGGCAGATCGCCATGGGGGTTGGTGCCGCGACGCGCGAGCGCATCGACGACGATCTGCCGTTCCGCACGGTCTTGCTGCTCTTGGGTGCCGTGCTCGTGCTGCTGACGGTCACGCCCGGTGTTCTGGGATACCTCGACAACGTACCCGCGCGGGCGTTGGCCTCGATTCTCATCGCCGTGTTCGCGTTCTTCTTCGTGACGGTCAGCTCGCGGATCGTGGGCCTGGTCGGTGTGACGTCGAACCCGACGTCCGGCATGACGATAGCCACCCTGCTCGGTACGAGTCTGATCTTCTTCCTCCTGGGATGGACCGATCTCGCCGGCAAGGCGACAGCGCTCATGGTGGGCACGACCGTTTGTATCGCGGCCTCGATCGCGGGCGACACATCGCAGGACCTCAAGACTGGTTTTGTGCTCGGTGCGACGCCGAAGCTCCAGCAGCTTGGCGAGCTCATCGGGGTCGTTACGTCAGCGGGAGCGGTGTGCCTCGTCGTGATGCTGTTGCACCGCAGCGTGCCGGGCGGATTGGGTGGAGCGGAACTTCCCGCTCCCCAGGCCGTGCTGATGAAGCTCGTGATCGATGGTGTCCTCGAACAGAGCCTGCCCTGGATGATGATATTCATCGGCGTCGGTATCGGCCTCGCCGCCTCCATGTTCAAGATCCCCGTGCTGGCGTTCGCAGTGGGCGTGTACTTGCCGCTCTCCACCATGGCAGCGGTGTTCCTGGGCGGGCTTGCGCGGTGGTACCTTATGCGCAACCAGGAGCCCGCTGAGGCCGAGCGGCGCCGCGAGGAGGGAGTGCTGTTCGGGTCCGGCCTCGTGGGTGGTGGCGGGCTCACGGGCG
>JBDHDN010000602.1:0-2296 GCA_039591485.1 Gemmatimonadota bacterium | reverse complement strand
ACGCTGGTGCAGGTGTCGGTGAACGACCTGATCATGCTGCTCGCCTTCGCGCCGATCGTGAAGTTCCTGGTATCGGGGGCGTCCGGGCTCGAGGTTCCGTTCGAGGTGCTGCTCTACTCGGTCATGATCTTCGTGGTGATCCCGCTGGCGGCCGGATCGCTCAGCCGCAAGATCCTCATCGGGCGGAAGGGCGCCGAGTGGTTCAACGAGCGGTTCGTGGCGGTGTTCGCGCCGATCACGGTGATCGCCTTGCTGGCGACGCTCGTGCTGATCTTCGCGTTCCAGGCCGAGAACATCACGGCCCGGTGGTTCCACGTGGTCCTGATCGCGATCCCGATCCTGATCCAGGTGTACTTCAACTCGTCACTCACGTACGGCCTGATGAAGCTGCTGGGGGTCGAGTACGCAGTTGCGGCTCCTGGGGCGCTCATCGGGGCGTCGAATTTCTTCGAGCTGGCCGTGGCGACGGCGATCGCGCTGTACGGCCCGGATTCCGGTGCGGCCCTGGCTACTGTGGTCGGGGTGCTGGTCGAGGTGCCGGTGATGCTCTCGGTGTGCCGCGTCTGTGTGTCCACGCGGCACTGGTTCGACTCGGCGGAGCCGCAGGCGGCGCCGTGATGTCGGCTCGCGACGCAAGGAGGTCTCGGTGATCGTCGTGCTGCTGTCGGACGTCCACGCCAATCTCCCAGCGCTGGAGGCGGTGCTCGCCGACATCGACCGGCGTGGCGATGCGGACGCCGTCTACCACCTGGGAGATCTCGTCGGGTACGCGCCCTGGCCCAACGAGACGGTGGAACTGCTCGACAAGCGCGGCATCGCGGGGATCGCCGGCAACTACGACTCGACAGTCGCGACGGACTACACGCACTGCGGCTGCAAGTACGAGGACCCGCGGCAGGAGGAGCTGTCCCACCTGAGCTACGCCTGGACCAGGCAGCACGTCTCACCGGAGGTGAAGCGATACCTCGGGGCGTTGCCGTTCCGACTCGATGTCACGCCGCTGGGCGGCCATCTGTCCGGTCCCACGCTCATTCTCGTACACGGCACGCCAACCTTGAACACGGTCTACTGGACCGAGGATCGGCCCGACGAGTTCTGCCTGAAGATGGCGCGGAGCGCAGGCCTGAAGGCAGGCGATATGATCGCATTCGGGCACACCCACAAGCCGTGGTATCGGGTCGTCGACGGGATCCACTTCCTGAATACCGGTTCGGTGGGTCGGCCCAAGGACGGTGACTGGCGGGCGGGCTACGTACGGGTGCAGATCACCACCGATGGAATCGTGCCCGAGATCGTGCGTGTGGAGTACGATCTCGAGCGGGCGATGCGTGGGATTCGCGACAGCGAACTGCCGGACGAATTCGCCGAGCACCTCCGCGCCGGAGGTAGCCGCTAGCGCGTCCCTGCCTCGTGTCGGAAGCCGGCTCATGCTGCTGGAAGGGCGTTGCTCCCGCGCAACGCCGCTCGAGTGGATGAGTGATGCGAGCTGGCGCGATCCCTAAGCCCAACCGCGCTGCGTCGGGGTACTCCGCTGGTGCGTCTCTTGCGGTCTGTCGAGATATCCCCAATGCTGTAGCGGTCCTCTTTCGTGACGAGTGGACGCATGCGTCGTGCGACCGTCCTGACCATCCCGGTCATCGTAGCCGCGGCACTTCTGGTTTCCTGTTCGGACCGGATGGGGCCGCACGTGCCAGTTGACGCCCGGTTGTCACTCGCACCGACGTACGCAAGCGAGGCTGCCGGCCTCGTTCCCGTCGCACGCGGCCGCTTCGTCGTCACGCGGGTCGCCGACGCGGCCAGCGTGACCGACACGGTGGTCGATATCGCCCCCGATGCGGATTCGGTGGACCTCACGCTGCGCGTGCCGGTTCTGGATCCGAGCGACGAGTTTCTGCTCTCCATCGCTCTGGTGTCACCGACGTCCGATACGGTGTTTCGCGCCGGCCCGTTGCCGGTCCAGCCGACGACGGTCGGTGCGCCGACGCCGGTCCCGGTCGTGCTGGAGTACACGGGGGCCGGGTTCGACGCTGCAGCCGTTCGCATCACCAGCGACATCACATGGATGTACGGTGGGGATTCGCTCCTCGTGGCAGCGGAGGCGCTCGACAGCGCGGGGGCGCCCATCGCCGGAACACCCATTGAATGGCGCTCGCTCGATACGGCACGAGTTGCGGTGCCGGATCGCGCAATCGGGCGAGTCGTGGGCGGGAGCCAGCGGGGGACTGCGAGGATCGTCGCCCGCCTGCTCACCGGCCAGGCCGACACGGTGTCGCTCACGCTCAGGCTTCCCCCGGCG
>JBDHDN010000601.1:0-2313 GCA_039591485.1 Gemmatimonadota bacterium | reverse complement strand
CGACACCATCTCGCCGATCTCGACGTACTTCTCGTCGAAGATGCCGGTCACGGGCGCGCGCACCTCAGTGCGCTCCAACCGGGCGAGCAGTGTCCGATACCGCGCGTCAGCGGCCCTGGCGGTGGAGCGCGCCTGCAGGTACGCGATCTCGCTTCCGATCTGCTCCTCTTCCCACAACCGGCGCTGGCGCTCGAACTGCTCCTCGGCAAGCTCGGCCGTCGCCCGCGCCTCGTCCACCTGTCCCCTGAGCACGGCATCGTCGATCTTCGCGATCGCTTCCCCCCCCGCGACCCGGGCACCCTTCTCCTTGTGGAACGCGGCGATCGGGCCCGACTCTTCCGCCGACAGCGTGATGTCGTGCATCGCCTCGACCTCGCCCACGATTCGGATAAAGTCGACGAAGCCCGACCGCCTCACCGGGGTCACCCCGACGTTGATGACCCGCACTCCGGTTGTGTCCGGGGCTTCCGCGTCGACCTCTTCGGCTTGCGCGGCACCGCCATCCGCCGCCGCACACCCGCCAAGTGCCATGATCGCGAGCACTGCCATCCCGCCTACCACCGCGATGCCAAGCCGGGCTCGCACCTGTGTCTGCTCGATCCGATTCATCGTTTGCCCGTTCCTATCACATGACGGCGACCGGGAACTCCCCCGGCCGCTCCGGAACCAGCCCTAGGGCCAGTTCCAGCTGCGCTCGTGCCGTCAGAAAGTCATAGATGGCCTGCGCATAGTTGAACTGCGCCTGACGCAGTGCCACCTCCGCATCGGTCACCTGCAGCTGCGAGCCGATGCCCTCGCGATACTCGGCTGAGGCGATCTCGAACCCGCGCTCCGCCTGCTGGACCGCCCGGAACTGGCTCCGCGCGCGCGCCAACGCCTCGTCGACCGCCTCGTACAGGGTTCGGACCTGGTTCGCGGCATCCTGCTCCGCGCGCACGAGCCGCGTTTCGTTCTGCCGCACGGTGGCCTCCACCTGCCCCACGCGGGCGAACCGGCGGAAACCTTGAAAGATCGGCACCTCCAATCGGACTCCGGCAGCGGAGCTGCTCGTGCGCTGGTTGGCGTTCTCGCCGAAGAAGTTCGGCGGCCCATCCTCCTGAGCCTGCAAGGAGTAGTTCCCGAACAGAGACAACCGCGGAATGAACTCGCCCTTTTCCGCTTTCAGCCGTGCCTCCTCCAGCAAAATGTTGGCACGCAGCTGACGTAGATCCGTGCGCTGTGCATCGGCCACCTGCAGCAAGTCGGTCAGGCTCGAATCCAAGACGCCCGGGATGCCCGCCAGAATGATCAGGTCGACGTTCTCCGGGGTATTGACCTCCAGCGACTCGGGATCGACTTCGTCCAAGCGGCCTTCCAGCTCGATGTCGCGCTCGGGTGCGTGTCCCATCTCGACCAGGAGGGCGCGCTTGCGCGCTCCTACCGCATTCCGGACCCGTTGGAGATTCGCAGCGATGTTGGCGTATTCGACCTCGACGCGCAGCACGTCGTATTGACTCGTGAGGCCCGCGCGATTGAGCGCGCGGGTCTCCTCCAGCGTCTGTGCCACCCGCTCGACGCTCTGCTCCAGCAGGCGCAGGTCGGACTCCGCGAGCAATGCGTCGAAATACGCGCGCCGCACGGCGGTCACGACCTCCTGGGTCGTCCCGCGCAGCCGCTCTTCCTGGAGCGCACGGTACCGACTCGCGGCACCGACGCCGATGAATACACCGTACTCGAAGAGCGGCTGGCTCACCGTGAAGCCCAGCTGCCACGTGTTGTCCGAGCCGATCCGCACCCGCACCGGATCCCCACCACCGCCGCCCGGGATAGCGCTCGGATCGAAAAACAGCTCCTGCACCATCAGGTTCCGTTGGTACGACACCGATCCGGATACATCGGGCATGACCGAGGCCCACGCCTCGCGGACCTGCTGGCGTGCGATTTCGAGATCGTACTCGGCATCCGCCACCGTCCGGCTGTTGGCCAGCGCCTCCTGGATCGCCAGCCGCAGCGGCACCGTACTCCCGCCGGGCAGCGACTGCGTGACCCCAACCGCCGGGGCACCCAGCATCACGCATGACAGCGTGGCGGCCGCGTGCCATCCCCTCACGCCTCCTATCACTGCGCACCTCCCCCCGGACTGACGCCCGGCACGTCCACCGTCGCCGCCAGACCCTGCCGCACCAGATCGCGGAAGGCACGGAACAACTCGACCGGGCCGTGCGCCATGGCTCCCTTGCTGAATTCCGGGCACTCGTCCAGCCTGCACGTCATCGACAGTGTCAGGAGACCGTGTGCCACGCTCCACAGATACATCGCGACGAGATCCGGATC
>JBDHDN010000600.1:0-2318 GCA_039591485.1 Gemmatimonadota bacterium | reverse complement strand
TTCCCGCGCGAGATCAAGATCATCGCCCAGCTCCAGCACCCACACATCCTGCCGCTCCACGACTCGGGCGAGCAGGACGGCTTCCTCTACTATGTCATGCCGTACGTCGACGGGGAGTCGCTGCGAACGCGCCTGGACCGCGACGGCCCGCTCCCCATCGGGGACGCCCTCAGGATCCTGCGCGAGGTGGTGGACGCGCTGGCGTACGCGCACGCGCGGGGCATCGTGCACCGCGACATCAAGCCGGACAACGTCATGCTCTCCGGCCGTCACGCGCTGGTCACCGACTTCGGCGTGGCGAAGGCGGTCACCGACTCCGGCGGCGAGAAGCTCACCACGGTCGGGGTCGCCGTCGGTACGCCGCATTACATGGCGCCCGAGCAGGCGACGGCCGAGAAGAACGTCGACCATCGGGCGGACATCTACGCGATCGGCGTGCTCGCCTACGAGATGCTCACGGGCAAGCCGGCGCTGGAAGGGGATACGGCACAAGCGGTGCTCTCGGCGCACGTGCTGACGGAGCCGACGGAGATCCGCGAGCGCCGGGCGAGCGTGCCGGCACCGGTGGCCGAGGTCATCATGCGGTGTCTCGCCAAGAACCCGGCCGACCGCTGGCAGAGCGCCGAGGAGATTCTCCACCAGCTCGAGCACGTCGCCGTGACGCCGAGCGGCGGCATGACACCGACAGACACCCGGCCGATCCAGGCGACGCCGGCAGGGGGGCACGAGCGGCGCCGCAGGTGGTGGATTCCGTCGGTCGCCGCCGCGGTTCTCGTGTTCGGTGGCGTGGGTGGCTGGCTGGCGACATCCCTCGGCGATGGCGGCGGTGGGATCGACCGGATCGCCGTGCTCCCGATCGAGGACATCTCGGGCGAGGACGCGATGTTCGTGGACGCGATGCACGACGCGCTCACGACCGCACTGGCTCGCTTGAACATCGTCGGTGTGGCGCCGCGCTCGGCAATGATGCCGTACAAGGACGGCACCACGCCGACCAAGCAGATCGCCGACGAGCTCGAGCTGGACGCCATCGTGGAGGCGACGGTGTTCCGCGCGGGCAACGTCATGCGGATCAGCGTGCAGTTCGTCGATCCGAACACGACACGACACCTGTGGTCCGAGATGTACGAGCAGGACGTGACCGACGTGCTCGCGGCCCAGGACGAGGTGGTGAACAAGATCGCGGAATCGATTGCCGCGACGCTCAGGCCCGTGGATGCGACAACGACGGGAGGAGAAGGCCAATGATGCACAGTCTGCGATCGACCCGGATGGGGCTCCTGTTGGTCGGGTCGACGTTCGTCCTTGGCGCGTGCTCGGCCGGCGATGACCGGGGCGCTCCGGCAGCCGCGGTGATCACGCCGGAGGGCGCCGATCACCGGGAGAGCAGCTACAGTCCGGACGGGAACCGGATGGCGTACCTCGCGTTCGGCGCGGACGGCTTCGACCTGTGGGTCGCAGACAGCGACGGGTCCGACGGTCGCAAGCTCGCCTCCGTGGGGGATCTCGACTTCACGCCCGTGTGGTCGCAGGACGGCCAGTGGATCGCCTTCGGGTCGAGCATGGCGAGCCTCGCGGACATCTGGCTCATCTCGGCCGACGGGGGCGAGCCCCGGCAACTGACCGACGGACCCGGCATCGAGGTACCCGTCTCGTTCCATCCCGATGGCACCCACTTGGTCTATGCCGCTTCGACACAAGGGGGGGAGATCAACGGCTTCCTGCTCGCTCTGGATGACGGCGCCGTCCGACCGTTGGTGGACGATCAGCGCCTGTTCGGGATCTTCTCTCCCGACGGGTCGAAGCTCGCGCTCTTTCCGCCAGGGGCCGGCACCATCTGGGTCGCCGACGCCGACGGCACGAACATGCGCCAGCTGACGAGCGAAGGGTTCGAGTTCATTCCGCAGCAGCCGTGGTCGCCCGACGGCACCGAGATCGTCTACGTCTCCCGACGGACCGGCGCCGGCGACGTGTGGGCGGTGCCCGTCGATGGTGGCTCCCCGCGGCAGATCACGAAGGATGTGCGTGAGGACCTCGATCCGGCCTGGTCGAGTGACGGTGAGTGGATCACGTTCATCTCGGAGCGTGGACGCCAGACGGACGTCTGGGTCGTCCCAGCCGCAGGGGGCGAGCCGGTGCGCGTGACGGACGACCTCGATCAGGAATCCCGCCCGTTGTTCCGGCCCGGTACCCACACCGTGAGTTTTCACAAGTCCACCGAGACGAGCGTCCTGTGGGTCCGGTCGATGGCGGACGGGAGCGAGCGGCAACTCACCCCCGACGACCAACGCGCCGTGGCGCCCGACATGGCGCCCGAC
>JBDHDN010000599.1:0-2322 GCA_039591485.1 Gemmatimonadota bacterium | reverse complement strand
CGCGGACCCGTCGCCGCACGGCTTGGGCGTCCCGACGCCGGCGCGGCCCATGACACAGGTCCCGTGCTCGTTGACCTGGAACCCCTGTGCGGCCGCGGATGCCGGGACGAGGCCAACCACCGCAAGAACCGCTAGACCAAGCAAGGAACGAGGCATCGCACTTCCCTCTGGAGGTGGATAAGGGACCGAGCTTATCCCCCCCGAACGGGGTTGTCAATCAGCCAGGGTGGTGGCGCTATTCCGACTGTTCTCGTAGCAATTCGCGATCGTACGCCGTCAGGATCTCGCGCCGCCCGATCACGCCGAGCAGCCGGTCGGGATCGTCTGCGGCGACGACGGGCATGTCATGACTGCCGCGCATGCCAAGGCGCTGCAGCGCGGTCGCGAGCGTGTCGTCCGGTGTCACCCGCTCGAACTCCGGACTCGCCACGTCACCAGCCAGCACCACGCCGGCGAACTGCTCTGAGTCTCCCAGTACGGTCCGCAGATCACCGTAGGTGAGCATGCCGACGAGGCGAAGGTCGTCGTCGAGCACCGGAAACTCGATCTGCGAGCTGCCGCGTATCGCCGCAACGATCTGCGCCACGCTCGCACCTTCGGCGATGACGTGGGGGTCGCGGTTGAAGCTGCCGTGGACGGTGAGCCGTTCCATGATCGCGGCGTCGCGGCCCAGGTGGATCTTCTCTCCTCGGCGCACCAGCCACTCGGAGTAGATCGATTCCGGATGCAGCCGACGGGCAGTGATGTAGGCGATCGCGCCGCAGAGCATGAGCGGGAGGATGAGCGCGTAGTCGCTCGTCATCTCGAAGACCATCATGATCGCGGTGAGCGGTGCGTGGGTACTTCCGGCCACGAGGCCGGCCATTCCTACCAGGGCGAAGGCCTCTGGCACGATGTCCAGCCCCGGTACGAGGGCACCCGCCGTCGCAGCGAGCCCACCGCCGAGCGTGGCACCGATGAACAGGGCGGGCGTGAAGACGCCACCGGATCGGGTCACCGCGAGGGTTGCGGCCGTGACCAGCACCTTGGTGACGGCGAGCGCGATCAGGAAGTAGCCCGCCCGCTCACCGATCATCTCGATCGACAGTGTCTCATGACCGCGGCCCCACAGGTCGGCCTTGAAGATCACGTTGAACACGCCGACGACCAGCGCGCCGGCCAACACCTGTTGCCACCGGATCTGCAGGCGGCTCAGCACGTCCTGCGTGCGGTACACCGTGCGAATGTAGAAGACCGAGACGACACCGGTGGCTACTCCAAGAAGGGCATACAGCACCAGTTCCCAGGCGCTCCCCATCCCGTACTCCATGGGGATCTCGATGACGGGCGATGCGCCGAAGGCCGCTCGGGAGATTGCGGCCGCGATGACGCTTGCCACGAGGATTGGGGGGAAGGCGCGGACCCCGAAGCCCCCCACCACCTTCTCCAGCGAAAAGAACACGCCGGCGATTGGAGCGTTGAAGGCCGCCGAGATGCCCGCCGCGGAGCCGCACGCGACCAACAGACGGAGCCGCTCGGGGCTGGATCGGAAGAACCGGCCGATCTTGGATCCCAGCGCCGAGCCCACCACTGCCACCGGACCCTCAGCGCCCACGGAGCCGCCCGTGCCGATCGCAAGGGCGGACGCCGCCGTCTTCACCAGCACGGGGCCGGAGTGCACCGTGCCCCCGCGTTTGGCGACGGCGCGCATGACATCCGAGAGGTTCTCGCCATCCGAGTCGTCGGTACCGCGGACGACAATGAACCGGGTCAGCGACAGCCCGGCCACCGAGACCAGCACGATGGCCAGGCTGCCGAAGCCGGTGAGGTGGGCGACAGCGCTGAGTGAGCCCGCCTGTGCCAGGTCGATCAGCTTGTAGAAGACGATCACCGCGACGCCGACGGCAACGCCAATTACCAGGGCGAAGATGAGCAGCAGGGTGCTCTCGTCGATCCCCAGCTTCGGGAACCGACCGACGAGCGTGTCGGCCCGAGCGGAGACGCGCTGGGACCAGGCGCGCTGCCAAGCCGCGAGGCGATCGAGGTTGGGCATGTGCGGGGGCAAGATAGCCTGTGGCGCCGGTGCTTGGTACGGTGCGGCCGCGACCCTCAGACCGGTCTCGCCGTGCCGTGGCACAGCGGCGGCGTGGTGGATGAGTTCGGGAAACGGGCCGCGGCAGGGATGAGCGATAGGTTGCCCCCGGGGTTTGGAGGCATCGGGCGCGAAACGGGGGGGGGAGCTGACCCTCATTCTTGTGATCGGTGCGCGTGCCGTCAGCTTGGTGCCGTGCCATTTGGGCAGCGCCGCGCTACTCTTCAAGACAAGCCCGGGTGGCGAAACTG
>JBDHDN010000598.1:0-2336 GCA_039591485.1 Gemmatimonadota bacterium | reverse complement strand
GATCTCCCGTATTCCAGAGATCCGTGAATCTGCGTACGACGGCCTTGTTGCTTTCGGACATCTGTGCTCCTCTTCCATGGCGGTGAGAATAGACTGGCTGCTCGTTCCAGAAACGCCAACGTGGCCAGTCCGTGTCAACCCGCCGAGAATGGATCCACCGACCACCCTGTGCGTATGAATCCTGTGCGGTGGCGATTGCGTATGTTCAGGAAACAGGAGGTGGTTCTTGGAACAGTGCCATGGCAAGACCAAGGCTGGAGATCGGTGCAAGCGTTCGGCGAGCGCCGATTCCCTTTACTGCTCGACACATGCGGGACAGGCCGGAGATAGCGCTCCCGAGCCCGATGCGCCTGAGGTCGTAGACGAGAATTGTTGGGACCGAGACCCGGTGGAGACTCTGATCCTCGCTGCTGCCCTGGGTGCGGCGGTCGTCGTTGTGCTCACGTTCGGGCGGCTGTTCAAGGCCTGATCGACATCAATTGATCCGAATTCGGCGCTCTCTTCACGACGGCGCCGGGTTGAGTAACGCCTTTGACCTGGTCTGCTCATGCGGTGAGATTCCCGTCATGAGAATTGCGATCAGGACGCATTGTGCCGCCCTTCTGCTGTCAGCCACGGCCATCTTCCAGGGATGCTCGCCTGACGGCGCGCCCGAGCGTGACTCCCTTCCTGTCACTGCCTCAGGTTCATTCGACTGGCTCATCGCCGGTGGCTCCGTCGTGGACGGGACCGGCGCGCCGGCTCGCCGCGCGGATGTGCTCCTTCGGGATGGCAGGATCGCCGTCGTGGGCCTGGTGGACGCGGATACGCTCGACGTACGTGAACACTTCGACGCCCGGGGACTCACCGTCACCCCGGGGTTCATCGACGCGCACGCGCATGGTAATCCGACCGGTGAGCCGGGATTCAGCAACTTCCTCGCCATGGGCGTAACCACGATCGTACTGGGCCAGGACGGCGGGGGGCCCGAGGTCGGGACACTGGACGAGCACCTCGCAGCGGTCGACGCTGCACGACCCGGCGTCAACGTCGCCTACCTGGTGGGTCACAACACGATTCGACGAGAGTCCGGGGTCGGCTTCGACGCTCCCGGCTCCGAAGGTATGGTGCGCATGTCCGAGCTGGTCGCGCAGGGGCTGGCCGCCGGTGCGTTCGGCCTGTCCACCGGACTCGAGTACGACCCGGGTTCCAGGTCCGATATGGACGAACTCGCAGCGATTGCCGGACCGGTGGCCGACGTGGGCGGCGTGATTTTGAGCCACATGCGCACGGAGGACGCGGACCAGGTCGAGGGCGCACTCGGCGAGTTGATCGAACAGGGTCGCCGGTCGGGCGCCCGCGTGCATGCATCACATCTTAAGATCGTGCTCGGCAACGAATCATCGCAGGCCGAATCGCTGCTTGAAGTGATGGCGCAGGCCCGGGAGGAGGGCGTGGAGGTCACGGCCGATGTCTATCCCTACACGGCCAGCTACACGGGGATCAGCATTCTCTTCCCCGATTGGGCCCGGCCGCCGAACGATTACGTGGTGGTGGTCCAGGAGCGTCGGGACGAACTCGCCTCTCACCTGAGGCAACGGGTAGAGAGTCGCAACGGTCCAACGGCCACCCTGTTCGGCTCGGGTGAATGGTCCGGCTGGATGCTGGCGGAAGTAGCCGCGGAAGTGGGCCGGCCGTTCGAGGACGTGCTGATCGAGCTGGGGCCCGACGGTGCATCGGCCGCGTACTTCGTGATCAATGAGGACGTGATGCGGGCGCTGCTGAGTGATCCGCACATCGTGGGCTCCTCCGACGGGAGCCCCACCATGCTGCACCCACGGGGCTACGGATCGTTCGCACGGATGATTCGAAAGTTCGTGATCGATGAGAAACTCCTCTCCCTCGAAGAGGCAGTGCGGAAGATGTCCGGGGCGACAGCCGCGATCTACCGACTCGACGATCCGGAAGTGGCGGACCCTCCACGCGGCCTGGTTCGGGAGGGTTGGGCGGCCGACCTGCTCGCGTTCGACCCGCGCGCCGTGCGCGATGTCGCCAATTTCGAGCAGCCGCATCGGCTCGCGGAGGGCATGCGCGCGATCTGGGTCAACGGCGAGACTGCCTGGCGTGAAGGAGAGCCGAGTTCAGGCACAGGGAATGGAAGGGCCCTCAGGGCACAGTGGTAGCCTGATGGGACCCGTTTTTTCCAGCCTCCGCGACCCCTGGGCCCGCAAGTGGCTCTGGATCGCCCTCGCACTGAACCTCGTGGCGGCGTACTTCTCCTGGGGTTTTCATCATTTCGACGAACAATTCCAGATCCTAGAATTCGCCAGCTACAAGCTGGGGAACAGCCCCGCCTC
>JBDHDN010000597.1:0-2341 GCA_039591485.1 Gemmatimonadota bacterium | reverse complement strand
GGCAAGCCGGCCTCGCCGAACGATTGCACGGCGTGGTGGTCGCCGAGATACGAGAGCGCGCTAGCGGGCCAGGACAGCGGACGGCTGCGGCATGGCTGCAGGCCACGCGTCCGTTCAGCTTCACAGCCTCGATCGTGCCGGTACTTCTGGGAACCGTCTTGGGGGCATTTGCCGGCGGCTTTCATCCGTGGCTCGCGGTGGTCGCCCTCGTCGGGGGCCTCGCGATCCATGCCGGAGCGAACCTGGTGTCCGATTACTATGACTTCCGCAACGGTGTTGATGCCGAGGACACGTACGGCTCGAGCGGTGTCCTGACCGGACGCCTGCTCACGCCGCACGAAGTGTTTCTTGGCGGACTCGTAGCTTTTGCGGTTGCAGCAGCGGCGGGAGCGTACCTGGCCTCGGTGCGCGGGCCGGTCATTCTCCTGCTAGGGCTGATCGGTGTTTTTGGCGGTTTCTTCTACACCGCACGGCCGCTGGGCTACAAGTATAGGGCGCTCGGGGACCTCGGGATCTTCCTGCTTTTCGGGCCGCTGATGGTGCTCGGGGCCTTCTTCGTGCAGGCCGGGACGTTTTCCTGGCTGCCACTCATCGCGGCACTCCCGGTCGGCTTCCTCGTGACGGCCATCCTCCATGCCAACAATTTGCGGGACATACCCTTCGATGGCCGGGCCGGCATCAAGACGCTTGCGATGGTGGCGGGGAGCCGCGGTTCCCGAGTGATCTACGCGACGCTCCTCGTCGGGGCCTACGTGGCGGTCGTCGCGTTCAGCGTGCTTGGCCTCGTACCGATGCTCGCGCTCGCCGCACTGCTCTCGGCACCCATCGCCGTGCGGAACCTGCGGTTGATCATGCGTGCATCGTCTCCAGGTGAGATGGCAATGGCAGATGTCATGACTGCACAACTCCACATGGCCTTTGGGGTGCTGCTCACTCTCGGTGTCGCCGTTGGGTCGCTCATCTGAAGCGTATCGTGTCAGCCAACACCTCTGCTGAGCTCGGCCCGGCGGTACGCCGCACGGTCCTCGCCGGACTCACCGCCGCGACCATCCCGGTCTGGATCGTGGTGTTCGTCTGGACACCCGTGAATTTCTGGTATGTCATGGCTCTCGGCACCGGGGGGCTTGCCGTTGCGGCTACCCTTGCCAGTCCGGGGGCGATGGGGAAGAGGCTGCAGTTCCGCCCGACCGATGTTGCGATCGGGTTACTGTCGGCGGCGGTGTTGTACGTGCTGTTCGTCGTCGGACGGGAGGTCGCAACGAGAGTCCTGCCGTTTGCCGCCGGTCAGATCGGTGCCGTGTATGACAACAAGACCCTGCTCGCCCCCGGCACCATAGGACTCCTGATCGGAATCGTGATCGGTCCGGGGGAGGAGCTCTTCTGGAGGGGCTTCCTTCAGCGGGAGCTCGGTGGGCGCGTCGGAGAGTGGCGCGCCTATGTGTTTGCCACGCTGCTCTACGGACTGGTGCACGTCTTCACCGGCAACCTCATGCTGGTTGTTGCTGCGTTAGCGGCTGGTACCGTGTGGGGCTGGCTCTTCCTCAAGTACGGACGGCTCTGGCCGGGGATCATCAGTCACGTTGCGTGGGATCTGACGGTCTTCTTGTGGCTGCCGCTGGCCTAGGGTGTGGGAGGAGGGAGGAGGGAGGAGAGAGGGGCTGCGCCGGTGCACGGTCAGCGTGCGTCGCGCCGGGAAGCGGGCAGCGGCCGGTCACCTGGAGCGGTGCGACCGTGTCGCCTGCGCGCTCGGGCCGGTCCTGTCTTCAGGGCTGCTGGACGGAGGCCGCCGAGATCGGCTCGAACGCAATGGTCTTGAGGTTGCTGCGCGCGAGGGTTCCAGCGGTCGCGCCGATCCGGTAGTCGCCGGGTGGCAGGGTATCGAGGGTTCCCTGTACCAGGATTTCTCCGTTCCAACTCCACTCCTCCACCCGCTCCTCGCCCGGATCGAGCCCCTGCGGTGCGAGATCTTCCGTGCAGACACGGATGTCGATTCGGAAGAGATCGGTGCCGACGGCGACCACAGCATCAAGCTGACAGGAGGAGCTCCCCTGACCCCAGACGATCGCTTCGTCACTCGTGTTGGTGGCGGTGACGGTCACCGTGATGGGTGCGTCGGGACGGACCGTGGTGCTGCTCACGTCGAGGGTCAACTCGAGGTCCTCGGCGCCGAATATCGCGACACAGGCGGTGCCGCACCCGACCAGGAGGGCGAACACCACGGCGGCTATCGTACGAGGGACATTCCGTGCAAGTTGCTTAGTCATGGCTGGGGTCCCATATCGGGCGACGATTCCGGTTCCGCGACGGTCCTGCCACATCGAATACCCCTTGCGGGCCGATG
>JBDHDN010000596.1:0-2341 GCA_039591485.1 Gemmatimonadota bacterium | reverse complement strand
GAGGCGGCTCGCGATGGTCACGGAAGTTGCGGTTGAGATCGATGTTCTCCTCGGTGAATCGCCGCACGTGCGCCATCCCGTACGGGTTGATCCCGTGGATCATCACGATCCGAACCCCGGGCGAGAGACGCGACGCGATTCCCTCCCGCAACAGCCTCGTCTGAATACCTGAGCCCGTGAAACCCTCGACACCGTGGGTGCCCGAACTCAAGACGAGGACGGACCCAGCCTCATCGGGACCGATCAGGGCCACATCCGTGAAGAGGAGCTCACCGTCCGGACCCCCGCGGGGATTCCGGACGCTCTCGACCCGCGCGCCCGCCGCTCGAGCCGCATCGAGGAACGCGGAGCGCGCCGTTCGATAGTCAGCAGAGAAGGACGCTGCTGCTCCTCCGTCGCCTGCGTCTCGCCTCGGGTCCGATCGCTCCCCAAGTCCCCTCGTCGTCCAGGTGCCGAGGAACCAGCAACAGGCTCCCATGGCTGTCGTCGCCACAGCGCCGGTACCGAAGGCAAGGATGGTCATCTTCTTCATGGCACACCTCTCTGCGCGGCAACCGCCGGCCCGGGCGGCGCAGCGTGGGGTCGAACGGCGACCCGGCCGCGCACTCGCACGACCGGGTGCTTCACCGGTCCCTCTACCGCCGTCCGATTCGTTCTTCCATCCGCCTAAGCGCGGCGAACCGATCTCGCAAGTGCCGGGCGTCGTCCGGCTGCTCGGCAGGGGCATCCTCCACCTCCTGCTCAGGAGGCTGCCAGGAATCGCCGGCCGCCCGGTCGGGTTCCCTGAACACGAAGTGCAACCCGCCCGCGAGCACGATCGCGAAGACCGCCGGCTGAAACCGGGCCAACTCACCTTCCATGACCACGTACAGCAGACCGGTGCCAAGCGTCGACAGGTAGAGCATGAAGGACAGCGCTTGCCTGGTCCCCGACACGTGCTGCGACGCTTCCAGCGTCGCGATAGCCAGCAACGCTCCGAGTGGGAGCTGAAGCTCCCACCGATCGGCCAGCGGCAACCACGACGCCGCTGCCGGATACCCACCGACCACGACGAACGTCAGAACGGTCACGGGGAGCAGCCCGGCCACCGCCAGCCTCCACTGCACGAGGCGGTCGGCACGGTAGTCCGCAAAGAGCGCCCTCATCCGTACCGCGATCACCACGAACGCGGCGACGATGACGGCCGGGTACCCGACATAGATGAAGACCCTCCGCAGCCCGTCGAACATTTCCAGCTGAGACATGATGTCGCTCCTTGTGATGCCACTCGATCCTTCGAAATGGCAACCGTGGTGCCACGCGCGGCATTTCCCGGTAACCGACTGCTTGACAAGAGGTTACACTCACGAAGCGGCTACGCCACTGCGGTTCGAGGCTCAGGATAATTGACAATTGGCGATCGCTTCTGTACATGAGATGTACAAGCCAATCACTTCTGAGAGCTGGTGGCCCTGCCGAGAACCCCATGCTCCGAGGGAAGAGGAGATGTCACTGCTGACGGCACGCGAGCGAGCGTTCCTGCGCGCCACCTCCCAGCTGGCGTATGCCAACCCGTTCCTCCCGGAGCGGCGTGACGCCGAGCGGGCGGTGCTCGGTCGCGAGTTCGAGGATGTCGGAGGGATCCGAAGCCTCGCCGTCGCGGATCCCTCGCGCGAGGACCCGAACCTCCTGCGCACCAACCAGCGCTTGGAAGCGGTCGTGCCACCCGTTCGCGGACGGCTTGCCGGCGGTGCAGCTGCGTCGGACGAGGAGCTGGCGCTGTACCAGGACGCGGTGATGCTCCTGCTCTATCGACGGCATCTCGACGGCTTCCGCGCGCTCGCCACACCGGTCGACGAGGCGCGTCGCAGGCGTGGACGGGTGCGGCTGTACGCCCCGTTCCTGGAGGATTGGCACCACTTCTTCCGGATCCCCGGTGTGCGCTGGCAAGCGCCACTCGAGCCAGCCCACGTCTTTGCGTGCCTGTTTCAGATCCAGCGAGCGTTTCACCACACGTTCGCGGCGATCGTCGGACGCTCCGCGGTCGCGGCGGCGCTTCGGGCCTCGGTCTGGCAGTCGATCTTCACCCGAGACATGCGGCGATATCGCGACACGCTGTACGACCGCATGGCCGACGCGACCACGCTCATCACCGGCCCGTCCGGCACCGGGAAGGAGTTGGTGGCACGCGCGATCGGCCTGTCACGTTACATCCCGTTCGACCCCGAGTCCGTCACCTTCGCCGAAGACTCGGCCGCAGGATTCCACCCGCTGAATCTCTCGGCGATGCCGAGTACGCTCATCGAGTCGGAGCTGTTCGGGCACACGCGTGGCGCGTTCACCGGAGCGGTGGGTGACCGCC
>JBDHDN010000595.1:0-2344 GCA_039591485.1 Gemmatimonadota bacterium | reverse complement strand
AGTCTCTAGAGAAGGAAGAGACGCAGCACCCGGCGTGTGGGTGGTGATTGGGGGGTCGGCGAGAGGGTTCGCCGAGTGGATGGGATACAGGGATTCATGCACGGGAACCAGCGTATATGCGCCTTCGTTTGTCAGGCCGTCTTTTCTTCGCCATCACGATCGGGCTCGTCGCATGGTCCTGCTCGTCCAACGAGGTCTCGATCGGTGGACCTCTCGAGCTCCGCCTTTCGTCGAATGCCCCGCTCACGCTGGGTGACTCCCTCCACGTCGAGTACGAGGTGGTGGGTCGCAGCCTGCTCGGCATGGTCGTCACGTGGGGCGACGCGACGCTGGACTCGGTGTTCATGAACGGAGCTCAGAGCGCCGCCGGAACCGTCCACCATCTCTATGCGGACACGGGCTCCTATACGGTCACGGCCCGTGTGGTCGACCAGATCGAAGGGAACGACACCAAGGAGCTCACGATCCGCGTCGATCCGTGACGCACACGAACCGGGGGGGTCGTGCTTGATGAATGGCCAAAACGGTTGAATTATCGGGGCGATACGAAGTTTCGCCCTATCTCGTTCACCCGGGCGGACCGGCCTCTCACGGTCGTCCTGTTGGGGTGAGCACTTTCGTAGCCCTCTACAACAAAGAGGAAGAGGTATGAACAGGTACGTTACAACCATTGGCAAGGCAGTCGCGTTCGCGGCAGTGCTTGCCGTCGTGGCGCATCCCGTCGCCGCCCAGACCGGTACGGTCACGGGCTCGGTGACGGACGCTTCGACGAGCGCGGGCATCCAGTCCGTGCAGGTCTATCTGGTCGACTCGGGACTCGGCACGCTCACCAATGCGAACGGCCGCTTCCTGGTTCTCAACGTTCCGGCCGGCAGCTACACGCTCCGCGCCGAGCGGTTGGGGTACGCCGCCCAGGAAGTCCAGATCAACGTCACCGCAGGTGGCACCGTGACCCAAGACTTCGCCCTCGAAAGCGAGGCACTGGGTCTCGACGAGATCGTCGTCACGGGTACGGCGGGCGCGGCCCGTCGTCGTGAGATCGGCAACACGATCGCGTCGGTCGAGGTCGCCGACATCGCGGAGCCGCCTCAGAGCGTCGACGCCCTGCTGCAGGGTCGCGTCGCGGGCATGACGGTGCTCAACGCCTCCGGAAATGCCGGTTCCGGCGCCCGGATCCGCCTGCGCGGCAACGTGTCGATCGCGCAGAGCAACCAGCCGCTCATCTACGTCGACGGCGTTCGCCTCCGCTCGGAGGCATTCGACAAGAACGTGCCCCCGACGGGGTACCCGGGCCGCTCCGGGAACGACGTGTCGAGCCCTCTCAACAACATCAACCCGGCCGACATCGAGCGGATCGAGGTCATCAAGGGTGCCGCGGCCACCACGCTCTACGGCACCGAGGCCTCGGCGGGCGTGATCCAGGTCTTCACCAAGCGCGGGCACCGCGGTGCACCGCAGTGGACGGCTTCGATCGAGCAGGGTGTCGCCAACATGCGCCCGTTCGGTATCGATCAGGGCCGCGCAGACGACCCGGCCTACGCGAACAGCGCAGCGGGCGGAACGTCCGAGTTCATGTTCATCGACCCGTGGCTCCGCGACGCGTGGCAGCAGCGCTACTCGCTGTCCGTCGGAGGTGGTGGTCAAGATCTGCAGTACTTCGTGTCCGGCGCGTATGAGGACGACGACGGTGTCCTGCCGAACGACAACGAGCAGAAGGCCAACGTCCGCGGGAACTTCACGTTCTCGCCGGCCGCCAACCTCCAGCTGCAGTGGAACACGTCGTATACCAAGGACCAGTTCTCGAACACCGCGGCCGGTAACAACGCGCACGGCCTGACGCTGAACGTGTACCGTCGAGAGGCGAACTACTTCGGCAACGAAGAGAAGGACAACCTCGACCTGCTGCTCAACCAGGAGATCGAGACGCAGATCGATCAGTTCGTGACCGGTGGAACCGCGACATGGACACCGATGGCGAACTTCGCGAACCGCCTGAGCGTGGGGTACGACCTCGCACAGCAGGACAACCGGAACCTGCGTCCGTTCGGCTTCGTCCGGGCGCCGGACGGCATCCTGTCCAACGGTCGCTCGCGCTTCGAGACGCTGACCTTCGACTACGTCGGGACGGTCAACTTCGATGTAGCCGAGTCGATCGGCATGGGGCTCTCCTTCGGTGGTCAGAGCGTCACGTCGGACATTCAGCGCACCACGGCGTACGGCGAGGACTTCCCCGGCCCCGGTGACCCGACGGTCACGACGGCCGGTACGAAGCTCGGCTTCGAGCAGCGTGAGCGTGTGGTCAACGCCGGCTTCTTCCTCCAGGACGTCATCGACTTCAGTGACA
>JBDHDN010000594.1:0-2346 GCA_039591485.1 Gemmatimonadota bacterium | reverse complement strand
TTTTCTCCTGTTCGAGCTCTTCATCGAGCCGCTGCAGCCGCCGATCCGTCTGCAGGTGATTGATGTGACGCTGAACGGGTACGGCCCCGACGACGTGATCGTGGTCTACCCCTCCGTGGAGGCGTTCCTGATACCGGCGCTCGTCCCCGATTCGGTGCAACAGGTGATGAGTGCGTGGGTGCCGGAGGTGGAGTACAAGCTGGACTCGGGCAACCTGCCGTCGGACGCGCTGGCGGCCCTGATTGGCAGTGGATCGGATACGGCGAAGCGGGCGGAGAAGGCGATCCTCTACGACGTCGTGCAAGCGGTGGAACGCAATTACCGCGATCTGCCGGTCGGCATCCTGTATGAGCGGGATTCCGTCGGGTTCACGTTCCAGATATGGGACTACAACCCGCCGGCCATGCAGTACATCCCGCGGCCGACTTTCGACAGCGACTCGACCGTCCAGGAAGTCCTGGAGCTCCTCAAGGACGTGGGATATCTGCCCGGGCAGAGTGCGGTCGGCGGCGGCGCGGTGTTCAGCCGGCCGACCGACGGCGTGGCGTCGGTCGCCAAGGTGCTCCTGGACATCCGGGTAGTGCCGGATGAGCAGACGCGCCAGATGGCTGCCCGGACCGTGCTCCTCGGGTCGTACGACTTCGATCGGTCGGGATCGATCGATGCGGCGCGGGAGATCGATGCCATCCCGTGTGACGTCTGGGCCGCGCTCGACGCGGCGTTTCCGGGTTTTCTCTATCGGTTCGGTTTCACCGATCCTGCCGGTCCGTACTTCGGCAGCATGCTATTCGGCCTGTCGGTTGTCATCCGCGGGGCGGCGGCGGACCGCGGCGTTGCCTGTCTGGAGGGCCGTGCGCCGCCGACCACGAATGCCGTTGCCGCAACGCCGACCCCTCGGCCAACCGCGATCCCCGCTCGGGTGACGGCCTTCCTCCCCGAAGAAACGGCTGCGGACGTCGTGCGCAGCGTGGGGTCGGCCGAGCCCGGTTCGGCCGTGTGGGCAGCGGCCGTGAAGTCCGTCCTCCTCGAACACTTCGATAGCGACCGTTCGGGATCGCTTGATCGGACCGGAGAGGTCGAGTCGGTACCGTGTGAAGTCTGGCGGGCCGTGGTATCGACGCACGAGCCGTTCCTGCCGGACCTCGGCTTCACCGGGAGCGCCACCTATCTGGGAGAGCGGGTGGGCGTGGCCGTCGGCCTGCGCGACGCCGTCACGCGCCAGGTGACGGCCTGCCGGCCTCGGGCACAGCCGCGTACCTCACGGCGCGTACGCGCCGAACCACCGCCGATCCGGCCGGCATCGCGTCCAACGGTGTGGCCGGCCGTCGCGACTACGCTGGCCAGCCTGTCGGCCATGGAGGTCGAGGAGGAGCGGCAGGTGACCGTCCGGGCCGTCCTGCTGAGCTCGTTCGATGCCGATCGGTCGGGATACATCGACACCGCAGCGGAGCTGGACGCGATGTCGTGTGACGTGTGGAAGGCGCTCGACCTTGCCTTCCCGGGCTTTGCCGTGACCTACGGCTTCACTGCCGCTGAGGAGGGAACGGCGCAGCGCTACCGTGGCAGCATCATCTTCAACATCTCCGCGCGGTTGCGGGGGCCGGCGGGCCGACGGGCCACCGCATGTCTGCGGGATGAGGTGCCGCCCCCCACGGACCCCGCTGACGTGCGTGCGCTCGACGAGACGATTCGAATCCCGCCCGCACTCCAAGAGTTCCTCGATACCGACGCCGCGGTCCGGATTGCCCGGGGAACCCTCCGGCTCGAGCCCGGGTCCGCCGCGTGGGCATCCGCGGTGCGCTCGGTACTGCTCGCCGAGTACGATCTCGATCGGTCTGGACTGCTCGATACGCGCGGCGAGATCGACGCCGTGCCGTGCATCGTCTGGGAAACGGTGCAGGCGACGTACGGTGGCTCGCTGTTCGGATTGGGCTTCGGGGAGAGCGGGCAGTATTTCGGCGATCGCGTCGGCATTGCCGAAAGGACACGCGTGCACGCGGGACGTCGAATCAGCGCCTGCGCGTCGTAGCCGGCGGGTACGCTCCGCCCGTTGCAGCAGATACCTTCGGGGCCGTATGAGGCCCCCGTGCAGGTGCGTCTCGCCCTCGCGAACGCTGGGCTGTGGCGGGGGAGATGTTCGTGTTCCCGCGGACGAGGTTGTCGGAATCCCAGGCCCGCTTCACCTGCACCAGCCGGTCGTAGTGGTCGCCGTATGCGTCGTGGAGGCGGTCACCGATCTCCTCCTCCGTCAGGAAGTTGACGTAGGTCCCGCCGGTGGAGTACCGCCGCATGTCCGTCCAGGCCGCACGCGCCCACGCCACGTTGGCCTCGTCGTCCTGCGCCGAC
>JBDHDN010000593.1:0-2359 GCA_039591485.1 Gemmatimonadota bacterium | reverse complement strand
CATCCGTGTGACGACCCTGATGGCGGACCTGTGATGGAACGCCGACAAGCCCAACGCGGCTTCACGATGCTGGAGGCCCTGACCAGCATGGCGCTGTTCTTTTCGCTCGTGGCCGCGGTGCTCATCACCTACGGCCCCAGCCGCAGTCTCTACACCGGCGGAGCGACACGGGCCGAGGTGCAGCAGAACGCGCGACTGGCCATGGCCGAGATGGCGCGACAGATCCGCATGGCGGGGTTCTTCCCCGGGAACTTCACCATCCCGTCGCCGGGCACGACGGAGGACGACCCGATCCTCATCGCGACCGACTCGGCGCTTGCCGTCCACGGCGACATCGACGGAAGCGGCGCGACGAACGCGTTCCTGTTCTGTCTGGACGGAGACCTCCTGCGACGCGGACGCGGCGCGGCGAACGTGACCGGCTCCTTTACCTGCGATCAGGGCGACGTGCTGGCCGAGAACGCCGCCGAGCTGCGCTTCACCTACTACGACGCGGACGGCAACCCGATCCCCGATCCGGCGACGGCACCCTATGTACTGGACAGCCAGGGAGTCGGCTCCGTCCCCGATCGGAGTGACATGACTCAGCGCTCAGACGTACGGCGCATCGTCGTCACGTTGACCGTGCAAGAGGATCTGCCGGTCCAGAAGAATTACGTGTACACGTTGACCTCCGACATCTGGTTGCGGAACAACGGATAGGAGCCGTGATGCACCGGAACCACTCGGCGAAGGGACAGGAGGGCTCGGCCCTGATTCTCTCGCTGTTGATCATGATCCTGCTGTTCTTCATGGGCGCCGCGCTGCTGGCCCTGTCAGAGACCGAGCGGGCGATCGCCAAGAACGATCAGTGGTCGGAGGGGGCGTTCCAGGCCGCCGAGTCCGCGGTTCAGGTCGCCGTGGACCAGCTGCCGATGGACCCCATCGGCACCCAGCCGCCCGTACCCGATACGTCGCTGGGAGACAGCTACGTCTTCCGCAGCGGGGGGCGCGACGACACCACACCCCAGCCACCGGAGATGGTCGGAGAGCTTCCGGCCACCGGTTACTCGGTGAGCGAGGGCACACCCTACAACCCCGACGGATACGTCCTGCGGGTCTACGAGGTCCACGGGACCGGAAGCGGTCCGAAGAATGCGGAACGAGAAGTCGAAGTGCAGGTCGAGGTCGGCCCGGTGGCCAATTGAGGTGGGCATGAGCAAGAGACTCGGAATCCTCTGTTTGTTGACGGCGCTGTGCGCCTGGCCCGGCTCGACCGCGCTGGCGGACGACAGTGACATCTTCCTGCAGACCTCCGTCCCGCCGAACGTGGCACTCCTCATCGACACCTCGGGCAGCATGAACGACGAGGTCGACGGTGTGGACAAGATCGAGATCGCCAAGTCGGCCATGGTCGACCTGGTCACACAGGTCGAGGGCGTCAACTTCGCCGTGTTCGCCTTCAACGCGACCGGTGCCAGGATGGTGGCCCCCTTCGGTACCGACCCGGCCGTCATCGCCGCCAAGATCAGTGCCTTGAGCGCTCAGGGCGGCACGCCCCTGGGGCGCGCGACGAGGCACATCAAGTACTACTTCCGTGGCGAGTGGAACGGGATCGACTCCACACGCGACATGGACGGAAGTGCCTACGATGACGACTGTGCCGACGGCGACGACGAGACGATGGGCTGCGAAGCCGTCTACTTCGGCGATCCGATCGGTTTCGAGTGCCAGCAAAACTACGCCGTTTTGATGACCGACGGGATGCCCAACGGCGAGGACGTGAACCTCGTTGCCGCCCAGGCGCTCGAGATGTTCAGCCAGGATCACAACTCGATACTCGACGGCAAGCAGAACATCATCGTGAATACCATCGGCTTCGACGTTCCCGCGGGTGCGGCACTGTTGACCACCACCGCGAACAACGGTGGAGGCACCTTCTACACCGCGAGCAACGCCGCCGAGCTGCGGGCCGCCCTGCAGGCCTCGGTGATCCAGGCCGTCGAGGGCTCGTACAGCTTCTCCATGCCCCTGGTGCCGTCGAGCCGGGTCGCGGACGGCGACAAGGTCTACGTGGCCACCTTCGAGCCCAACCTGGTCGCCCCGTTCTGGGAAGGCAAGTTGCTGGCGTACAACCGCGACGGCGCCGGCCACGTACCCGTGGACGCCGACGGCCTGCCGCTCGACTCGGCGATCGCCTGGGATGCCGGCGCGCTGCTGGACACACGGGCAGCCTCGGACCGCAACCTCAAGACCGTGATCGGCGGTGCCGTACAGGACTTCGACAGGTCCAACTCCAACCTGACCAAGGCACTGCTCGGTGTGGCGCCCGATGGCGAACGGGACGATATCATCGACTTCATCCGCGGCATCGACACCT
>JBDHDN010000592.1:0-2361 GCA_039591485.1 Gemmatimonadota bacterium | reverse complement strand
CAGGGCTACGGCATCGCGAACCCTGGTGTGTTGAGCAGCCCGGCGAGGACCTGTCGGGCAAGCTCTTCGGGACCCGTGACCCACCAGACTAGTTCGTTGGCTGCAAACAGATAGGTGTGCTGCTGGGGCTGGGCCATCGCGTGGACCTCGGTACCACCGACCCAGAACGCGCGCTGTTCTGGCTGGTCCTGGACCGCGCGCTGCAGCGCGGCCCTAGCGCCGCTTGTGCTGCCGAACCGGCTGGTGCCGACCTCGACATCTAACCCGCGGATGCCGTAAACCCCGACCCACGATGCCAGGGCGCGGTCGGGAAGACCGAGTGGCGAGTGCGTCAGCGGGTGTGCGGGGCAACCGTGGGTGACCTCGCGATGCAGACTGCCGAGGACTCGCGCGGGCAAGGGCGACGGGGTCACGACCGCCAGGAGGTGACTGTGCGGGACGATGGGGTGCGGGCACGTGTCGGCGGCCTCGGGGGGAATGATCCGGGGCGGTGCCAGTCGTAACTCTGCCCTCACGATCTGATCGGCCAAGATCCGAACGCCCGGCACTTCAGACGAGACATATCCGGTGAGCTCAGCCCGAACCGTGTACGTCCCGGCGGGTACGGCCGGGAACTCGAACGCTCCGCGAGCGTCCGTGAAGGTGTTGAATGGGGTTCCCGCTATGGTGATCCGTGCGTTGGCCAGCGGTTGGCCGGCACCGTTCACCACGGATCCGGACAGCGCTCCGGTCGCATCCTGCGCGTGGAGGTTCGCGGCGGGCCAGCCGGAAACGTGGCACCACAGGCTGACCAGGGACACGGAGATGAGTGTGCGGGCGAGCATGAGACGCTCCCTTCACCGGACGTATCCAGACGGGATCCTGCATTCAGCCGTTGGGGGAGCGGTCGAGCAGACCGAGCGGCGTGGGACACGACACTACACGTGTCAATATGTCCCGACTGGGCAGCAGGAAACAGGGTACGTCGTCTCGGGATCCCGTACCGAGCGTCTCAGGGGACCATACTACATCGCGCTGCCCGAACCACGGTCAGCGGTCCTCCTCAAAGGCCCGCCGATGCGTGAGTCCCAAGCCCGGGCCGCGGGACTAGTGCACTAGTTCGCCGGCCCCGGCGTCGGTGGTGCCGGCCCGAGCCTCGGGACGGAATCGGTCGGGATGCCGAGCAACTCGGCGACGGCAGGCCGAGCGATCATCGGGTGCGCTCCCAACCACCAGAGCTCTGCGTCCTGCCGGTAGAAGTAGTTGACCTGCCCCTGCCCGAACACGGAATGGATGACGCGATCGCCGTGGCTGAAGGACGTGTGATGTCCGAAGCCGACTGTCCCGGAGTCGATGCGCGCAACCATGGCATCCGTCTCTGCTTGGGCGTCCGTGACCGATGTGAACCGACTGACGTACACGGCCGTCGCCATATCCATTGGCCCGTAGATCCCAACCCAGCTCTGCTCGGAACCGACCGGCTGTCCATGCAGGCTCTCGAGGATCCGGGCTGCTTCGTCGCCCTCGTGGGTGGCCTGCAGCTGCATCCCGTGGATCGTGGCAGGCAGAGGCGAATCGGTATCGCCGTCGGCTCCACCGCAGGCGGCGACGATCAGCGAAGCTGCTGCCAGCGACGTCCGGGCCACGCGCCCCAGTCCACCAACTCGGTCTCCTCGCACTGCTCCTCCCAGTCGACTGCCTCATGAGTGCCGGCCCACCTCAGCCCGGCTCACGCAACGTAGCGGGCGGCATGGAAGAGGTGAAGCCCGTCCGCCTTGCCGAAACGTCACCGGCCCCAATAATTACTACCATCCCCAATACCTTCCGGAGCTCCCGATGGCAGGGATCCAGCCATTCGCCGGCGTCGCCCGCGCGCCCTTCCTCGTTCTTCCCGTGACGCTGGTTGCCTCCGGTGCTGCGGCCTCGGCGTATTCGAACGGCTTCAGCTGGCTCAGAACCGGACTTGCGCTCGTCGGGATGCTGGCGTTGCACATTGCCGTGAACGCGTTCAACGAGTGGAGTGACTACCGCACCAGGATCGACTTCGAGACGGAGCGGACACCCTTCTCCGGGGGCAGCGGCACCCTGCCGAGTGGATCGCTGTCCGGTCGCACGGCGCTCATCTTCGCCTTGGCCTGTGCGGCGGTCGGATTGGCGATCGGCATCTGGTTCCTCGAGGTCGTCGGGACCATCATTCTGCCGTTCGTGATCGTGGGCGGCGTGTGCGTGCTGTTCTACACAGATGTGCTGGCACGCATGGGGTTTGGGGAGATGGCCGCCGGTCTGGGCCTCGGCGCGCTTCCGGTGATGGGCACGGCCGTCGTACAGGACGGTTTCCTGACGGACGCGGCGATCGCGGCCTCGGTACCGTCGTTCTTCATG
>JBDHDN010000591.1:0-2372 GCA_039591485.1 Gemmatimonadota bacterium | reverse complement strand
CCAACGCGCAGAAGAGGGTCCCCGGGCGGACCCGGCGGGAATCGTCCTCGATCGTCCGGATATCCGGAAGCTCGACCGGTGCGGAGCGGATCTCGCCCGCGACCCGTAGGGTCTCGACGAGCGCCCCGAGCGACGGCGTCACCGTGACCGTTCGGAGGCCCGCACGGTGACGAGGCTGCCAACGTGGGCGGCCCTTCCCGCAGCGGGGATCGTGCGCTGCACTTGGCCCCATCCCTCGACATGCACCCGGAACCCTGCACCGTGCAGCAAGCGGGCAGCCTCTCGCAGATCGCGCCCCGAGACGTCCGGCACGGTCCCCATGGGGGGGGCCACCTCAGCGCTGTCGACCGGCCACGACGTGACCCACGGTTCGGCTCGAGGCGCTACGTCGGACTCGAGAGCCTCGTCGGCCCGCTCCGCCGGCAGCCGTGAGCGATCCAGCATACCGGTTCTGGACGCGAGCAGCTGGAGCAGGATGCGACGTGTTACCGGAGCGGCGGTGATCGAGGCGTACACGCCGGCGGGATTGTCGAGCTTGACCACCATCACGAGCTGCGGGTCCTGGGCCGGGAAGATCGACACGAACGACGTACGGTATCTTCCGATCGCATACCGACCGGACTCTGCAACGCGTGCCGTCCCCGTCTTCCCGGCGACCTCGTGGCTGTAGAGGGCGGCGGCCTCGCCTGTCCCACCCTCGTAGACCACCGAGCGCAGCATGTCGCGCAGCGTATCGGCAACGGCCGTGCTCACGACGCGTCGCACGGGGCGAGGCTCATGCCGGTAGACGGTGCGCCCGCCCGGATCGCGAACCTCCCGAACGAGGGCAGGCTGCAGCAGGATGCCGCCGTGGGCGACCGCGGCATAGGCCATCGCCAGCTGCAACGTCGTGACCGACAACTCGTACCCGAACGCGAGGCTGGCGGCGGTCGTCCCGCTCCACGTATCCGGCCGCGGGAGGGTCCCGGCGGCGTCCGCCGGGAAATCCAGCGCCGTCGGTGTTCCGAGGCCGAAGTCGCGCAGCATCGTGTATTGCTGTGCCGGCGTGAGGCGATCGGCAAACTTCACCATACCGATGTTGGAGGATCGCTGGATGACCCCCCGCAGGGTGAGCCATCCCTCCGGCTCGTGATCGGTCACTGTGCGGTACTCCATATCGAACCGGCCTTGCTCGGTCCACACACTGTCATCCGGTTCGACCAGACCGTGGGTGAGCAGCGCCGCCGCTGCGAAGAGCTTTGCCGTCGAACCGGGCTCGAAGGGGGCGGTGACCGCACTCGCGTTGGTGGTCCCGTGCCAGGCCAACGCGAGGATCTCCCCGGTGTGCGGCTCGACGATAACGAGGTCGCCGCCCTCGGCCCGGTACTGGGTCACCGCGTCGCCGATCGCCCGTTCGGCGATCTCTTGCAGATCCGCGTCGATGGTGAGAAACACGTCGCGCCCAGCGACTGGCAGCGAGCCGAGACGCGAGGGGGAATCATACCGTTGGCCCGTCCGATCGCGTAGCACTACGGCTTCGCCCGGCCTGCCGGTCAGCGCGGAGTCGAGCACGGCCTCGATCCCCGATGCGGCGATCGGGTTGCCGACGATGCCGCGGGCGAGCCGCCCGAGCGGGTACCGGCGGCGCCACTCGTCGAAGAGATAGACTCCCCGCATCGACCGCAGCGGCTGCGTCACCGCGGAGGAATACACGCCGAACACGGTCCAGCGATCGCGGAGCTTCCGCCGCACGGTGGCCAGCGGCACGTCGAGGCGGCGCGCCAGTTCGCGGGCGGCCGCCTCCCGATCACGCAGCTCGTTGGGGGCAACACCGACAGAGTACATCTGTTGATCTTCGGCCAGGATGACACCGCGCCGGTCGAAGATCGTGCCTCGGCGCGCCGGGAGATCGCGGCGCTCCGTCCGATTCGATGCCGACGCAGCCGCGTGCTCCGCGCCCTCGACGATTTGCACGTGCGCCGCTCGCACGACGAGCCCAGCGAACGCGAGGGCAAAGGCCGCCGTCACAACCTGCAGGCGGCGAACCGGCCGGCTCACCGCGGCCCCCCGGTCTCCTCGACGCTCAGCATGACGATCTCGGTATCGACCGGCGCGCGAAGCCCGAGTGCGGCGGCCTTCGCCTCGAGCACGGTGCGGCTCTCGGCGGTGTGCACGCGCTCGAGCAACTCGGTGCGACGCGCCTCGAGGACGGCCCGCTCGATCCGGTCCGTCCCGTGACACCGACAGTGGAGGAGATCGCCGTGAACCCACGGGCACGCAGTGCCAGACTGCGGGGGTTCGTTCGCGATGCGTAGGCCACGCGGGCGGTTGTGGCTCGCACTCTGGCTCGCGTTCGTGCTCGCCGTGATGATGTGGGTCGTAGCGCGGCAGAC